>JAYUPM010000574.1:0-17189 GCA_043760145.1 Spartobacteria bacterium | reverse complement strand
CGCGATATGGTGAAGGTTGTTACAAGGCGCGGTGAGATCATCGTGCCGGCACAAGTGGTGAAGACGATCCGGCCCGACACGGTCTTCATCCCGTATCACTGGCCCGGAAAAAAGGGGGCCAATCTCGTGACCAACCGGGCGCTCGATCCGATCTCGAAGATCCCCGAGTTCAAAGTCTGCGCCTGCCGGGTCGAGAAAGTGGCGGGGGAATCAAGCGTCACCGCGAAATGACGAACACGAGCGAATTCTTTCTCGATCCTTCGCGCTGCATTGGCTGCCAGGCTTGTGTCCAGGCTTGCGCGGAGTGCGGCACGCATCGCGGGCAGTCGATGATCCATCTCGAATACGTCCACCGGTCCACTGGCGTGCAGACCGCGCCCGTTGTCTGCATGCACTGCGAGGACCCGACCTGCGCGCGGGTCTGTCCCGCCGACGCAATCAAGCAGGACGACCGCGGCATTGTCCATAGTGCCGCCAAGCCGCGCTGCGTGGCGTGCTCCAACTGCGTCATCGCGTGTCCCTTTGGCGTGCCGAAGATGAAGGTCGAACTCGACCTGATGATGAAATGCGATATGTGTTACGACCGCACGAGCGTCGGGAAGAAGCCGATGTGCGCCACCGTCTGCCCGAGCGGTGCGCTCTATTACGGCCCGCGCGAATACATCGAAAAATTCCGCCGCGAAGTGCCGGTGAACGAGTTTCAGTTTGGCCGCCAGTCTGTGCGCACCAAGGTCAACATGATGACTTCTCCGGAGGTGAAAGCGCTGCCGTTTGAGGTGCTCGATTTCCTGCCGTGGGAGGGGAAGGACTTCGACCCGTTCGAGCTCTCCCGCGCCGGTGCGCCCGATGTTGCAGCGAGCGCCGTGTGGGAGGAGGAAGCGCTCAGTTCCCAGTGCGCGGCTCCAGGTAACTGCGGATGCAATGACGAGAACTGATCACTGATTACTGATCACTGATTACTGATTACTGAGACCTTCCTGCCACCAATATGTCTGACCATCCTGATTGGAAATCCACCTTCCCCGTCCGTCAATCGGACGAGCACGACGTTTCGCGCCGGCAATTCTGCAAAGTCGCCTGCGGATCCGCGCTCGCTGTTGGGACGGGTTGGCTGGTGAAAGACAAGCTCTTCCCGATACCTGCTGGCACGGAACCCAAGCTGGTTGGCCGCGTCGATGACGTGCCAGTCGGCGGGTACAAACTCTTCGCATACCCAACCGGGCACCACCCGTGCATCCTTGTGCGGCTGGGCGATAACGAGTTTGCCGCCTACAGCCAGGCCTGCACACACCTCATGTGCCCCGTGCATTATCAGCACGAAAAACGGCAGTTCTATTGCCCGTGCCACGAAGGTTTCTTCAGCGCAGAAGACGGCCGCGTGCTCGCAGGCCCGCCTCCACGCGCGCTTCCCCGCTATCCGGTCGAAATCCGCGCCGGCGAAATTTGGATCACCCCACAAACCACATAAATGAACATCAAGAAGCAAAAACTGGTCGTCGTCGGCAACGGAATGGCCGGCGCCCGGGTCGTCGAAGAAATCCTCAAGCGCGCGCCCGACCAGTTCGACATCGTGATGTTCGGGGCCGAGCCGTATGGCAATTACAACCGCATCCTCCTGAGTAACGTCCTCAACGGCAGCCAGGCGGCGACGGAAATTTTCATGAACCCGCTCGCGTGGTATCGCGACAACGGGATTACGCTGCACGCAGGAGTCCGGGCCACTTTGATCGACCGCGAGCGCAAAGTCGTCATCGGCTCGCCGCTCAAAAAAGACGCGCTGGCTTACGCCGTGGATGCCGCTGCGGTTCCTGATGCCGCGCCGATCGAAGAGCCTTACGACCACGTTATTATCGCCACCGGTTCGCGGCCGTTCGTGCCGCCGATGGAAGGCTTCGGCGGGGCGGGGACGTTCCTGTTCCGCACCATTGATGACTGCGACCAGATCGCCAGTTACGCGAAGGACTGCAAGCGCGCCGCAGTGATTGGCGGAGGCCTGCTCGGTTTGGAAGCGGCCCGCGGGCTCCTCACCCACGGCGTGGAAGTCGCCGTGCTCGAGGCCGCCCCGCAACTGATGATTGCCCAGCTTGACCCCGAGTCCGGCGAGATGCTGCGCGCCACCATCGAGGGCATGGGCATCAAGGTGATGTGCGAAAAAATCACGACCAAAATCGTCCGGCCAAACGGTCGCATCACTCACCTGGATTTCAAGGACGGCTCCACGATGGAGACTGACATGGTTGTCGTCAGCGCCGGCATCCGGCCAATTGCGGAAATAGCCACTGCTTCCGGCCTGACGGTGCACAAGGCCATTGTCTGCGACGACCAGATGCGCACCAGCGATCCCGCCATTTTCTCGTTGGGTGAATGCGTGGAGCATCGCGGGAGAATTTACGGCTTGGTGGACCCCATCTGGGAGCAGGCCAATGTGCTGGCCGACGTGATCACCGGCACGAACCCCGGCGCCGCTTACCTCGGCTCCAAGATTGGCACCAAGCTCAAGGTCATGGGCGTGGAGCTGGCCTCGATGGGCGACACCAAGCCCGCGGGCCCAGCCGACGAAGTGGTGGTTTACCGCGAGCCCAAGCACGGCATCTACAAGAAGCTCATCGTCCGCGACAACCAGATCGCCGGCGTCATTCTGCTGGGCGACATCGAGGCCGCCGGCACGCTGATGCAAATGTTCTTCGCCGGCACCACGGCCCCGGAGCGCCGTGCGGATTTGCTCTTTGGCGCGCCCTCCGGCGTCTCTCTGCTGAATGCCGCCGACCTGCCCGACAACGCCCAGATCTGCAATTGCAACGGCGTCAGCAAGAAGACAATCGTGGACGCCATCCAGAACAAGGACTGCAAGAGCGTCTCCAAGGTTGGCACCTGCACCAAGGCCGGCGCGGGCTGCGGCTCCTGCAAGACACTGGTCGCCCAATTGATCGAGTCCTACGCGGGCGCAGTCGGCTTCGACCCCAGCGAGCATTACTACGTCCCCGGCGTTCCGCTGGAAAAGTCGCAGCTCGTCGCCGAGATCAAGAATCGCGCCCTCAAATCCGTCAGCGCCGTCTTTCACGAACTCGCGGACGGCAAGGAAGATCCCGGCAGCAAAGTCGGCCTTGCTTCACTGCTCAAAACGCTCTGGCCCGGCGAATATGATGACGAGCGCGATGCCCGCTTCATCAACGACCGCGTCCACGCCAACATCCAGAAGGACGGCACGTTCTCGGTCATCCCGCGCATTTACGGCGGCATCACGTCTGCCGCCGAGTTGATGCGCATCGCCGAAGTGGCGGTGAAATACAACGTGCCGATGGTGAAGTTCACCGGCGGCCAGCGGCTCGATCTGCTCGGCATTAAGAAAGAAGACCTTCCCGGCGTTTGGAAAGACCTCGGCATCCCCAGCGGCCACGCTTACACAAAGGCTTTCCGCACATGCAAGAGCTGCGTCGGCACCGACTTTTGCCGTTACGGCGTTGGCGATTCGATTAAGCTTGCGCAGCAAATCGAGCGCCGCTTTCAAGGCGTCGAATCGCCGCACAAAATGAAGCTCGCGACCGCGGGCTGCCCGCGCAATTGCTCCGAGGCTTACGTGAAGGATCTCGGCGCGGTGGCGATCGAAGGCGGCCTCTGGGAAATCTACGTCGGCGGCGCTGCTGGCGGCACGATCCGCAAAGGCGACCTGCTCATCACCGTGAAGACGCACGAGGAAGTGCTGCTCTATATGGGCCGGTTCATGCAGTATTACCGCGAGCACGGAAAATACCTCGAACGCACCTACCACTTTCTGGAACGTGTCGGCATCGATAACGTGCGCAAGATCGTTGTCGAGGACAGCCTGGGCATCGCTGAGCGACTCGACGCCGATATTCAAAAGGCCGTGGATGCCTATGTCGATCCGTGGAAAGAAGCGGAGTTGCCGGCTTACCCCGGGCAGTTCAGCGCGCCCGAATTGGCGCAAGCACTCGAAGTCGCCGAGAACAACGGATAATTCTTATGAGCACCACCATCAATCTTGGCAGTATCGAAAAAATCGCCCTTGGCCAGGGCCGCTGTTACCTTGTCGGCGACGAAGAAATCGCCGTCTTCCGCCAGCGCGACGGCCAGCTATTTGCCACGCAAAACCGCTGTCCGCACAAACAAGGGCCGCTCTCCGAGGGCGTGGCTGGCGGCGGGAAAGTCATCTGTCCGCTGCATGGGCACAAATTCGATCTCGCGAGCGGTGCCGGCAGCGAACCCGGAGAATGCGTGAAGGTTTACACCGTGCGCGAACTGGATGGCGAGATCCAGCTGAGCGTCTGAGGAGCGCCTCGTTCGATCGGCAGCGGCTGGAAGCGCGCCGCTCCTTCCTTTACACCTGCGCTTCCCGCGCCAGGCGCACCAGTTCCCAGTATGGTGGCAGGTATCTGATCAATGCGCATGTGCGTTGCCTGGTTGTCTCCGGGAAATCCACATTAAACGGAGGTCGACTTTTTTCTTAAATGCATGAAACTCATTCATACATGTCCGAGCCCATTGACAGCAGACAGCTTCGCGCCTTCTCCATTCTGGCGAGAACCTGCAGCTTCACCGAAACCGCGCGGGAGCTGCATCTAAGCCAATCCGCGATCAGCCACTCAATGAAGGCACTTGAGGGGAATATCGGCTGTCGTCTTCTGGATAGGATGGGCAAGACCGTGGTGCTGACGCAGGCCGGCGAACAGTTGCTGGTGCATGCGGAACGGATTTTGAGCGAGATGAGTGTCGCGCGCGCCGAGCTGGGTCACCTGGGAAAATGGGGGAGCAGCCGTCTGCGGATCGGGGCGAGCACGACGGCGTGCCAGTATGTGCTGCCGGCTGTGCTTCGTGAATTCAAGGAGAGTTTTCCGGCATGCGAGATATCCATCACGGCTGGAGATACTCCCAAGAATATCGAGATCCTGCGGGCCCATCAGATCGACCTTGCGATCAACCTTGAGCCGCGTCATGCCGAGCCGCTGGAGTTCCGGCATCTATTTACAGATGAACTGCAATTTGTTGTGAGCCCGCTTCATCCATGGGCCCGCGCCGGCAAGGTCAATCGGGACGAGATCGCCCGTCAGCTTTACATTCTTTACGGAAAAGCCAGCTACACTTTTCAGTTGATCGAGACCTATTTCCGGGCGGAAGAGATTATTCTGCACAGCCTGCTCGACCTCGCGAACATGGAGGCCATCAAGGAACTGGTGAAGCTGGGGCAGGGGATCAGCATCCTTGCCCCATGGACCTTGCGCAAAGAGTTGAAGGAGAAATCGCTCGTCACTCTCCCGTTGGGTCGGCGCAAACTGCGACGCCGGTGGGGGGTGCTGTATTGGTCCGGGCGCCGGCTCAGCCTGGCGGAGGAGACATTTATCGGGCTGTGCGAAAGCGTGGCGGAAAAGCTCGGGTAATGGGAATTTGCTCAGACGACGTCCACGTTGCGGGCGACAATGAGGACGCTTTCCTGCTTCAAGGTTTGCTCCAGCGCTTTCTTGAATGCCTCCATGTCAAAGGGTTCGGCTCCTTCATCGAGCACCCGGACGATGGTGACGGCATCGCGGAAGGTGACGCCGCCCATGCGCCATGCGCCTTCGCTTTGCTGATTGAAGTGGGTGTATCCGCCAAAGGTGCTCGCAAGGAGTTCCTTGATCCGCTGGATCTCGGCAGCCTCGATCGGGGTCCCGTCATTTTGGGTGGTCGGAAGGTAGATGTCGTATTCTCTCATTGGGGGAAAAGCGGAAAGCGGAAAGCGGAAAGCGGAAAGCGGAAAGCCTTTGATTGAATATAGCACCGGACCAGCCTCTGCAAATAGGTCCTATAGGTCTTATATGACCCATATGCAGCATCTGCTTTCAATTAAACGGCCAATGCCATAGAGACGGCGTTCCATTACCCCCCAAATCATGCGAACCATTGCCGTCCTCGGAACATTTGACACGAAAGGCCTCGAACACACCACCGTTGCCGAGGCGATCCGGAGCCGCGGATTCAAAACACTTTTGATCAATACCGGGAGCCAGTCCGGGCCCGGGATTCAAGTGGACGTGGAAGTGGGTGAAGTGGCGGCTGCATCGGGAGAAGATTGGGAGGGGGTGTTCGCGCGGAAGGATCGCGGGGAATGCGTTGCGCTGATGGCGCGAGCCGCAGCGGCTTATGTTTCGAAGCTGGTCCAATCCGGCGTGATCGACGGGATCATTTCTCTGGGAGGGGGAGGCGGGACGGCGATTGGGACGGCAGCGATGCGGGCGTTGCCGATTGGGTTTCCAAAAGTAATGGTCTCAACCCTTGCGAGCGGGAACGTCGCCCCGTATGTCGGGACCGTCGATATCGTGATGATCCCTGCCATTGTCGATGTGGCGGGGATCAACCGGATTTCGCGCACGATTTTCGAGAACGCAGTCGGCGCGATTTGCGGGATGGTAGATGCCGCCGAAGCGCGGCGGGCGCGGCCTGCGGCGGACAAACCGCTCGTGGTGGCAAGTATGTTCGGCAACACCACCGAATGCGTGAATAAAGCCCGGCGCATTGTGGAAGCAGCTGGATTTGAAGTGCTCGTTTTTCATGCAACCGGACAGGGGGGCCGCGCCATGGAATCGCTGATCGCAAGCGGGATGGTTGCCGGCGTGCTCGATATCACGACCACGGAATGGGCCGATGAATTTGTTGGCGGAATTCTCGGGGCCGGACCGGACCGGCTCGACGCTGCAGCCAAGGCCGGTGTCCCTGCCATTGTCGTGCCGGGTTGTTTGGACATGGTGAATTTTGGTGAGCCCCAAACGGTGCCCGCGAAATTTAACGGGCGCACATTTTACCATCACAACCCGCAAGTCACATTGATGCGGACCAATGCCGCCGAATGCACCGAACTGGGACGGATCCTTGCGGAAAAAGTGAACCGTTACACGGGGCCGGTTACTGTGCTTTTGCCAAAGCGCGGGATCAGCGTGATCAGCGCGGAAGGGGGATGTTTTCACGATCCAGCGGCCGACGAAGCGCTATTCGACGCGATCAAAACGCATATCCGAAAAGAGATTCCGGTGCGCGAGATGGATTGCACCATTAACGATCCAGCGTTTGCGAGTGCCTGCGCCGATGCGCTTCTTGCCACCGCACTCCAAAGCCTTCGGCCTCGTTGACGAGGCGGATACTTACTTGGAGGCTTTTACGCGTTCGATTTGGGCGCCCAAGCCGTTGAGCTTTTCGTCGATGGATTCGTATCCGCGGTCGATGTGGTAAACCCGGTTCACTTCAGTGATCCCATCGGCGCGCAACCCTGCCAGCACCAACGCCGCCGAGGCCCGCAAATCGCTCGCCATTACCGGCGCGCCACTGAGCCGCGCCACTCCTTTGATCACGGCGGTGGAGCCTTCCAGTTCTATATCCGCCCCCATCCGCTTTAGCTCAGATACGTGCATGAAACGTTGGGGAAAAACCGTCTCCGCAATCCGGCTGGTCCCGATGCTTCCGCTCAGGAGCGCGCACATCTGGGCCTGCATGTCTGTGGGAAAACCAGGATACGGTTCGGTGGTCAAATCCATGGGCCTGGAGTTGCCGTTGCCGTGAAGCGTGAGAGTGTCTTTTACGGTGGTCGTTGCGAAACCGGCTTCGTTGAGCACACGGATGACCGTTTCCAAATGACTGGCATCGACCCTGCGCAATGTGACTTCTTTCCCGGCAATGGCGGCTGCCACCAGGAATGTGCCGGCTTCAATTCGATCTGGAATGACTTCGTGCTCGGCCCCGTGGAGTTCTTTGACCCCGTGGATCACGATCTGTGAAGTCCCGGCGCCCTCGATCTTCGCGCCCATCCGGATCAGGAAATTGGCGAGATCGACGACCTCGGGTTCCGCTGCGGCGCCCTCGATAATCGTGGTGCCATCGGCGAGCACAGCCGCCATCATGACGTTGTCAGTCCCCAAAACAGTGGGGCCAAGCTTGCCCCGCAAATTGACGGTGGCCCCGCGAAGATGTCCGGCAAAGACTTTGACGTTTCCTTGTTCCACCCGCCACGCGGCATTGAGCGCCTCAAATCCCTTGAGATGAAGATCAATGGGGCGATCACCGATTACGCATCCGCCCGGTAGCGAGACAGTGGCTTCTTTTTCGCGTCCGAGCAGCGGGCCGAGCACGCAGACCGAGGCCCGCATCTTTCGGACGATTTCATACGGCGCAACGGTCTTTATGTTTTCCGCATGGACAGTCACGGTGCCGCTGGCTCTTTCGACCTCCGCGCCAAGGTGCGAAAGGATCTGGAGCATGTAATGAATGTCACTCAAATCCGGCACATGATGAATGATGCATGGTTCCTTGGTGAGCAGTGTGGCCGCCAGAATCGGGAGCGCGGAATTCTTTGAGCCGCTGATTTTAACTGTGCCGGAAAGCGAATGACCGCCGTGAACGAGTATCTTATCCATGAGTTGCGAAGAGAAAACGGTGGCGCCCGTGATAATCATCGACCGGGCGAATGTCCTGATATTGGAGACGGGAAAGTTCGGCTTGCAAGGAGTCGGATTGATCGTGACCGATTTCGAGCGCGAGCCGGCCCTTTAATTGGGCGCGAACCAGGTCGATGAACCGAAACAAAATCTCAAGTCCCCGCGTCCCGCCATCGAGCGCAAGAATCGGGTCGTGCCGCACTTCCCGGGAGAGGGCGGCGATTTCTTCCGCGGCGATGTATGGGAGGTTGGCCACGATCAAATCGAAGCTCCCTTCCACATTGGCCATGAGATCGCTTTGCGAAAAATGGACCCGGTCGCAGAGGTTGAGCCGTTGCGAGTTCTGGGCGGAAAGTGAAAGGGCGTCGGGAGAGACATCGACAGCATAAACGTCCGCAGAAGGCATTTCGGTTGCCAGGCACAGGGCAATAACTCCGCTGCCGGTCCCAACATCGAGAACCCGGGCGTAATCGCGGCGTTCCTCAAGGATCAATTCCACGAGCTGCTCGGTCTCGGGGCGGGGGACCAATGCGCGTTTGTCGCAAAGGAAACTGCGGCCAAGAAATTCGACGGTGCCAAGGAGATGCTGGAGCGGTTCACCTGCGGCCCGGCGTCGGACGAGTTCGCGCAAGGGCTCGAGTTCCTTGTCGTCCAGGAGCCGATCAAACTGCATGTAGAGATCCATGCGGCGCTGCCCGAGCACATGCGCGAGCAAGTGTTCAATATTGAGCCGCGGGCTTTCGAGCTTGTGCTTCTCAAAATACGCCGTCGTTGCCTGGATGACTTCGAGGACGGTTTTCATTGCCACCAATTAGGACGGGTTTCCCGCACCCGCCAGGCTTGCTTCCGCCAAGCGCTCTTCCATGTCCTGGGCCTGCAACGCTTCCAGCATCTGGTTGATATTGCCTTCCATGAAAGTATCCAGGTTGTAGAGGGTCAGGTTGATCCGGTGATCGGTTACACGGTTCTGCGGAAAATTGTAGGTGCGTCCTTTTTCACTTCGGCCGCCGCTGCCGATCTGGCTTTTTCTATGGGCCGCATACTTCTCGTGCTCCTCGTTCTGTTTACGCTCGAGCAATCGGGAGCGCAGGATCTGGAGGGCCTTGGCCTTGTTCTTCTGCTGGCTGCGTCCGTCCTGGCATCGAACGATGGTGCCCGTTGGAATATGGAGGACTTGCACGGCCGAATCGGTGGTGTTGACGCCCTGGCCGCCAGGGCCGCCCGAGCGGCAGACGTCGATCCGTAAATCATCGGGCTTTAGCTCGAAATCAACCTCCTCCGCCTCCGGAAGAACCGCGACGGTGGCTGTGGAAGTATGGATGCGGCCCTGGGCTTCGGTGGCTGGAACCCGCTGGACCCGATGCACGCCGCTTTCGTAACGCAGCTTCCGGAACACGGCTAATCCCGAGACCTTGAAGATCATCTCGCGAAACCCGCCGAGGTCGGATGGGCTCGATTCCAATGGCTCGATCTTGAGCGCGTTGGCCTCGGCAAACCGCGTATACATCCGGTAAAGATCGCCCGCAAAAATGGCGGCTTCGTCCCCGCCGGTTCCCGCGCGGATTTCGACAATGGCATCGCGATCCTCGTTCGGGTCGGGTGGAAGCAATGCCAACTGGGTGTCGATCTCGAGCTGCGCGATACGCGCTTCGAGCGCCGGAATTTCTGCGGCAGCCATCTCGGCAAAATCCTTGTCGTTGCCACTGGCCATGCCGCGGTTTTCGAGGAGTTCGCGCTCGGTTTTTTGGAATTCATCCCAGCTTGCGAGCAGCGTTTTGAGGCGCATATGTTCGCGCAGCAGATCCTTGGCCCGGGCGGGATCGGCGTAGAGATTGCCCGACGCGATCTCGGCTTCGAGTTCGCGAAAGCGTTCGGACTTCTTGGAAATAAGCGGAGCGAAATCCATAAAAACAACACTGCACAATCACTGGCGGCGGCGGGGCGAAAAACAAAACGGTGAAGGTGTCGTAAACACCTTCACCGTCGTAAATTGATCGGAAATGTAACTAACCCTTTTTCGTGGCCCGCGTCTGCATCCCGGAGTATCGGCGGGAGAATTTCTCGATCCGGCCCGCGGTATCGATGAACTTCTGTTCACCTGTGAAAAATGGGTGGCATTGGGCGCAAATACCAATCTTCAGGTCCCGGCGGGTGGAGCGGGTGTGATAGGCCGCGCCGCATGCGCATCCAATGGTGGTATCGACGTAGTTGGGATGAATATCTGCTTTCATGGCTTCAAAAGGGAGCTAGACAGTAGCGGCCAAAACCCGGCCTGCAATCAAAAACAATGTCCTTTTTCGTGGCTGATTCCTCGTCGCAAAATCCACTCCTTTTTCGATGGGATCAGGTTCTCAAGGCATCCGGTTCGCGTCCCGCAATTTCCAATCCCGGCACGGTGCTGCGCACATTCGCCCAGATTGACGAAGAGGCACGGGCGCTCCAGTCGCGGCTCCAGTTGTTTCCCGCGCACTCCGTGATAGCGGTGCAGATCGGCAACAGCGTGAGTTGGCCCGCCCTGCTCATTGCCCTATTCCGGGCCAAATTAATTCCGCTGCCATTGGGGCGTCATATCGAAAACGCGGAACTCGATCTGGCCCGGAAGACTTGTCGCGCGGCGGGATTGATAACCGCCGATGCCGATGGTCTGAATATCGAAGCCACTCACGATCTTCCCTCATTCCAATGGAATGAACCCGTCCCCGATTTTCTCAAACTCACATCGGGAACCACGTCAGCTCCCCGCGCCGTCCGGTTTCGGGCCGGTCAACTCCTTGCCGATTGCGAGAACATCTGCGCGACGATGGGCATTACGGATGAGGATTTGAATTACGGCGTGATCCCGTTTTCACACTCCTACGGATTCAGTAATTTGATTGCCCCGCTGATTGCCTGTGGGGTCCCATTGGTTGCCAGTGAAGACCGGATGCCGCGTGCAATTCTTGAGGGACTCGCTTCCTCGGGAGCCACCGTATTTCCGGGAATGCCGATATTTTTTCAAAAATTGACGGAGCTAGAAGCGGCACCGCAATTGGCGCGGTTACGACTTTGCATTTCAGCCGGAGCTCCTTTGCCGGTAGCGACTTGGAAAAGATTTAACGCATTATTCGGAAAAAGTATCCATACATTTTATGGGGCCTCTGAATGCGGCGGGATCGGTTACCAGAGGGATGCCGACAATTATGAGGATGGCGATGCCGGTCTCCCGATGCACGGGGTGAATGTGGAACCCGGCACAGGTGCGGAACCGGCCCGGATCGTTGTTCGGGGAGCCGCTGTCGGGGACGGCTATTTTCCCGACAGTGACGATTCAGCACTCATGAACGGCGCGTTTCAACCGACTGATATTATCGCCTGGACCGCGCGTGGAATGCGGATCGTTGGGCGCGATTCGGAATGGATCAATGTCGCGGGCCGTAAATTGAACCCGCTTGAAATTGAGCAACAAATGCGGCTTTGCCCGGGTATAAAAGAGGTCGTGGTATTTGGCATCCCATCGGCATTGCGCGGTGAAGAGCCGGTGGCGTGTGTTGCGGCCGGACCGGAAACGAATCTCGCGGAGATCCTTCGATATTGTCATCGGCAGCTGAGCCCATGGCAGACGCCAAAGGATGTTTGGTTGGTATCGGAGATTCCAACCAATGAGCGGGGAAAGATCAGTCGCCGCCTCCTCAGCGATCAATACCTCACATTAACGCAGAGGTCGTAATGCTGGGATTATCCGAGTTCCTGCGCGACCCAATCGATGGCGAAGCGGACCATCTCGCCGGCATCCTTGAAGCCGAGTTTTTCTTTGATGTGGGCCCGATGCGTTTCAATGGTCTTTACGCTCAGATGAAGTTCATTGGCGATCTCGCGGGTGCCGAAGCCTTTGCCCAAGAGCTGAAGAACCTCAAGTTCCCGGTCGGAGAGTTTGTCAACGGGTGAACCCATCCCGCCTTCCAGGGATTGGATCGCCTTGAAAACCAGCCGCTCACTAAAGCGCGGGCTCACATAGATTTCGCCGAGCAGGACTTTTCGCAAGGCGGCGAGGACCTGTGTCGGGGCCTCGGCTTTCATGACATACCCTTTCGCCCCGGCCCGCAAAGCCCGCAGCGCATATAGGGACTCGTCGTGCATCGAAAGCATCAGGACCGGGAGGCGGGGCTGCTCGGCACGCATTAGTTTGATTAGTTCAATCCCATTGGTGCCCTGGAGCGAGATGTCCAACATTGCCAAATCCGGCTTGAGTCGGCGCATCGCTTCCAATGCGGCCGGAGCGCTCTCGGCCTCGCCACAAACGGTCAAATCTTTTTCCGCGGAGATCAATGCGCCGATGCCGTGGCGAAAGACCGGATGATCGTCCACGATTAGGATCCGGCGCTTAATGACTGCCGCGACAGGTGCGACAGGTGCGACAGGTGCGATTGTTGGAAGTTCCGGGGGTTCTGCAAGTTGTAGGCTCATCGTATTGTTTTTGGTAATTGGATTAAGAATCCCCGGGCTTTTGGTTAATTGCCCTGGCCCTGTTGCAAATGTTTACGCCCATTGAAGCAGGAGCGGGCGTCGTGAAAACATTGGAGCGGATTGGGGTTGGCTCTGTCGGCAGCAAATCGGTTTCCCTAATGACCTTCAAGCCAATCGTTATCAGGCAAACCCCTGACCAACCCATCGCGGGAGCAGGCTGCTCGCCGACCTAAGAAACCGCGGCTTCGCTATGGCGAATGACGCGATCCCAATCCTCCCATGCTTCCTCGGAGAGCAACGGGTCTTCCGGATGCACCCATGTGGATGGTCCGCCAGCGCAATTGCTCGTTGCGCAACGAAGTCGCGTTACGCCGGGGCGAAACCAACTCATGCGGACATCCCGCCCGCTAAAGACTTGCTCGCAGGCAATGCAGTAACGCTCTTCATCACATGATTCCCAGCAATGCGATTCATCGGATCGATTAAGGATTTGAAGACGCTTGGAGTCGGTTCTGGGTTCTAGGCGCATATGATATCGAGGTTCTGGGAACTTGGGGAACGGAAGGTTTTTGGCTCTCTTCGGAATGGCCCGGACACCACGTCTATCAATGGCCGGTGAGTTTCTGTGGAGGGCCAGGGTCTGGGGAAACCGGCCATCGATTCACCGATCGTCAATTCCGATCGGAGCCCAACCGTGTTCTGGATGTGCGAATCCGGCAATCGGGCGCGCGCATGGGCGGGGTGTCAGGTTTGGGGGCAATGGGGTGCTCTTCGTCGTCCCATAAGTCCTATGCGCCGTATACGTCCTATTTGCCGCTATCCCCCCAGCTCCGGAATGATGATTGACGCTCCGGGGGACGCCCGATCTATTGACCGCTCGTTTTTTTCGACCACCCTACTAACTATTCTTATGATCAAAATTGGTATTAATGGCTTCGGCCGAATCGGCCGCCTTGTTTTCCGCGCAATCTGTGACCAGGGCCTTCTTGGGAAAGAGATCGACGTTATTGCGGTAAACGACCTTGTCCCTGCGGACAACCTTGCTTACCTGGTGAAATACGATTCCACCCAGGGCAAATATCCGGGCGAAGTGCGCAGTGAAAAGAGCGACCCATCGGTGCTTGAGGACGACGTGCTTGTGGTCGATGGCCATAAGATCAAGTGCCTGGCGGTGAAGGAAGGTCCGGCCGCATTGCCGTGGAAAGAGCTTGGGGTCGATATCGTGATCGAATCGACCGGCCTCTTTACGGAAGGGGCCAAAGCCCGCGGCCATATTACCGCTGGCGCCCGCAAAGTGATCATTTCAGCGCCCGCCAAGGATGAAGATATCACGGTGGTCATGGGCGTTAACCATGAGAAGTATGAGGCGGCCAATCATCACATTATTTCCAATGCGAGCTGCACGACCAACTGCCTTGCGCCGGTGATTCATGTTCTTCTGAAGGAAGGGATGGGGATTGAGGAAGGGTTGATGACGACAGTCCATAGTTATACCGCCACACAGAAGACCGTGGACGGGCCTTCGAAAAAGGATTGGAAAGGCGGCCGATCGGCAGCCATCAATATCATCCCTTCAACCACGGGCGCAGCGAAGGCTGTGGGTCTTGTGATCCCGGAGGTCAAAGGGAAGATCACCGGGATGGCTTTCCGCGTGCCCACACCGACCGTCAGTGTTGTCGACCTTACTGTAAGGACGGAGAAAGACACCAGTTACGAAGCCATTTGTGCCGCAATGAAAAAGGCGAGCGAAACCTATCTCAAGGGCATCCTCGCCTACACGACTGATGAAGTCGTTTCGAGCGACTTTATTCATGACAGCCATTCTAGCATCTTTGACGCCGGCTCCGGGATCGCGCTCAACTCGCGCTTCTTCAAGCTGGTGAACTGGTATGACAATGAATGGGGTTACTCCAACCGGTGCGTGGACCTCGTCCGATTCATCGCGAGCAAGTAAGTTTAACTGCTCCTATTCATGTCCAAACTTTCTGTCCGCGACCTTGACGTCGCCGGGAAACGAGTGCTTTTGCGGGTGGACTTCAATGTTCCCACCGAGGAACGCGATGGCCGCCAGCATATTACCGACGATACCCGGATCCGGGAAAGTCTCCCGACAATCAATCTGCTGCGCGAGAAAGGGGCGCGGGTCATTCTCATGGCCCACTTCGGCCGTCCCAAGGGTGAGACGAACCTGAAGTATTCGCTGCGGCCTGTGGCCGATCATCTTCACTCGCTCCTCAACCATCCGGTGATTTTCAGTCACGACGTTACTGGCCCCGTCCCGGAAAAAATTATAAGCCATATGCGGAAGGGCGATGTGGCTCTCCTGGAGAACGTCCGGTTTCATGCCGGTGAAGAATCCAATGACCCGGTGTTCTCGGAATCTTTGGCCGGGCTTGGTGATCTCTTCGTCAATGACGCGTTTGGGGCTGCGCATCGGGCCCACGCCTCGACGGCGGGGATCGCCCGGTTCATCGGTTCATCCGCCATGGGCCTATTGATGGAGAAAGAGCTCCAGTATTTGAAGGGTGAACTTGAGTCACCCGCCAAGCCGTTTCTTGTGATCCTTGGAGGCTCCAAGGTTTCAGACAAGATCGGGGTTATAAAAGCGCTGATGAAAAAGGCTGATGTGTTCCTGATCGGAGGAGCAATGGCTTACACATTTTTCAAGGCCCAAGGGATCCCCACCGGCAAGAGCCGCGTGGAAGCGGACAAGCTCGACCTGGCCTTGGAAATCATCGCGATGGCCAAAGAAAAAGGGGTCAAGTTTCTCCTGCCTGTCGATAACCTTGAGACTCAGGAATTCAGCGCCAACGCGCAACCGCGTCCGACCAAAAGTCATTCGCCGGAAGCTGGTGTGACAGAGGGATGGGAAGCCATCGATATCGGGCCGGAGACGATTGAGATCTATCGGGCAGAGATCGCGAAGGCGAAGACCATCCTCTGGAACGGCCCGGTCGGTGTGTTCGAATTGGCGCCATTTGCAAAGGGAACCCGCGCGCTGGCAGAGGCCGTTGCGGAGTCGTCAGCGGTTTCCATCATTGGCGGGGGCGATTCGGTGACAGCGGTCAAGCAATTCGGGCTCGCCGACAAAATGACTTTCATCTCAACTGGCGGCGGAGCGTCCCTCGAACTTTTGGAGGGCAAAGAATTGCCGGGAGTGGCGGCGTTGACAGAGAAACAGAGCTAAAGCCATGCGCAAAAAAATCATCGCAGCGAATTGGAAAATGAATGTGACCCTTGAGGAGGCGAAGGGGTTTCTTGAAACATTCATGCTTGAGCTGGGCGAAGAGAATCGGGTGGACATAGTTATTGTGCCTCCATTCACAGCCCTGGCGCGGGTTTCCGAACTTCTTAACGATGCGCCGCAAGTGAAGCTTGGGGCGCAAAACATGCACTGGGAAAAACCCGGCGCATATACTGGCGAGATCAGCGCGGATATGTTGCGTGATCTGTTTGTGCGGTTCGTGGTCCTCGGGCACAGCGAACGGAGGATCTATTTTGGAGAGACAGACGAGATCGTGAACAAAAAGACAAAGGCGGCCCTGGCTGCGTTGTTAAAGCCAATTGTTTGTATTGGCGAAACACTAAGTGAACGCGACGCAGGCCACGTGGAAGCGGTGCTCGATCGCCAGCTCACGGGCAGCCTCGCGGATTTGAGCCCCAAGGATTTCGAAGATATCGTGATCGCATACGAACCGGTCTGGGCCATTGGGACCGGGCGCACCGCGACTCCGGAACAAGCCCAGGAGGCCCACGCGTTTATTCGAGGCAAACTGGGCAAGCTTTCCAACCCGGCAACGGCCGAGAAAATGCGGATCCAATACGGGGGCAGCGTCAAGCCGGGGAACACCACGGAATTGATGTCCCAGCCAGACATTGATGGGGCGTTGGTTGGAGGGGCGAGTCTTGATCCCCGGGCGTTTGTGGAGATCGTCAAGCACGCCAGCGTGATCGTAGACTAAGTCTCCCGCATTCGTGACTGTCGAACCGACCCGCAATCCAATCTGAAAGCGGCAGAGGACTGGCGCACGACAAAACGCTCACGCGAATAAATAGGGCGTCCATTCATCCGACAGGTTTTAGTGATTTAAGAGCGGGCCAGAGGGCGGCTGGGAAGCCGCCCCTCCCAGTTTTCGGAAGCGCTTTCCCTGCCGGGGAATTATAAACCGCAGATAACTCGGATTGACGCGGATAAAAAGCAAGAATCGTGGCATCGACGTCCCGTCTCTGTTTAGCCCGCATATTTCACACAGGAATTGGAGAAGGGCATTTTCCCATGTTTTCGCGATGAAAATTTTGGATTTGTCGGTTTGCGCGCCCCTTCGATGA
>JAYUPM010000573.1:0-2406 GCA_043760145.1 Spartobacteria bacterium | reverse complement strand
AGATTTATGTGACGATTTTGACAGGGTTCGGCCTTGGGCAATTGCTCAACTATGGGCGCGATCTAGGTGCCATGGATCAGGTTTTCGGGATCATGTTCGTGATCGTCCTTGTCGGGTTGCTTGCGGATAAAATCCTCTTTTCTCCTTGGGAACGCTTTATCCATCGGCGCTGGGGGACCCTCAGTAGTTGAGGCGTGGACCGGGATGGACCTGATGGACCCAATGGACTTAATGGACCCGATGGCTTGCCAAATGACGGGTTCTTCGCTGTCCTGACGCACACACCGATGACCCATCTCTTTGATCTTTCCAATGATGTGGCTGTCGTAATCGGCGGCACCGGGGTGCTCGGTGGTTCACTCGCAGAGGGACTCGCCTCGGCCGGTGCCAAGATCGCCCTCCTCGGGCGCAATGCGGAACGGGGAGAGGCGCGCGTCAAAGCCATCGTGGAGGCCGGGGGCGCGGCGCAGTTTTTTAGCGCGGACGCGATGGATCGGGTGAGCCTTGCGGCGGCGCACGAGGCGATTACGGCCAGCCTCGGGGCGCCGACGATTTTGGTGAATGCGGCAGGCGGGAACGATCCGCGGGTCACGGTCACGGCGGAGCGTTCATTTGAATCAATCGCGGTGGAGGATTGGCGTGCCAACTTCGATCTCAATCTTGTGGGCGGGGCGCTCTTGCCGTGCCAGGAGTTCGGTCCGGCCATGTGTGGGCGCGGGAAGGGGAGCATCATCAATATTGCGAGCGTCTCCGCGCACTTGCCACTATCGCGGGTGGTGAGTTACTCGGCCTCGAAAGCCGCGGTCTTGAGTCTTACGCAATTTCTGGCGCGGGAATGGGCAACCAAGGGAGTGCGGGTCAATTCATTGACACCCGGTTTTTTTCCGGCGGAACAGAATCGCAAATTGCTTTTCAATGAAGACGGGACACCGACGGCCCGGGCTGAATCGATTCTTGGACACACGCCCATGGGCCGATTTGGGCAGCCAAACGAGTTGATCGGGGCGGTCATCTTTTTAGCGAGCTCCGGTGCGGCGAGCTTTGTTACTGGAATCGATCTGCGTGTTGATGGCGGGTTCTTGAGCCAAACCATTTAGGAAACCTTATATGTCTTCCCCCACACTATCAGCCAAAGCTTCGGCCGGTGGATCTGTTACGGCCGAACAGGCGCGGGAAGTCATAGGGAAAGCTTGTCCCGTAAAAGAGTATCAAGGGCGAAAGGTGCTCTTGATTGTCCCCGACGCGACGCGGACCGCGCCGATCGGCCTGATTTTTAAGGAACTCTTTAATCAAATCGGTGACGCGACGGCCGCCCTTGATGTGATGATCGCCCTTGGCACTCATCAGCCAATGAGCGAGGTCGCCATTTGTGAGCGCCTTGAAATTTCCTTGGAAGAGCGATCCGCCAAATACGGCAAGGTCCGCTTTTATAATCACGAATGGGATAACCCGGCGGCGTTGCGCAATATTGGCACCATACCCGCCGACGAGATCCGTGAGTTGAGTGGCGGACTGTTTGCGATGGATGTGGCGGTCGATATCAACGCGAAGATCTATGAGTATGATCAGCTCATGATTATCGGGCCGGTGTTTCCGCATGAGGTCGTCGGCTTTTCCGGGGGCAACAAATATCTGTTCCCGGGAATCAGCGGGGCCGAGGTGCTCAATTTTTTCCATTGGCTCGGCGCGGTCGTGACCAATCCGATGATCATCGGCAATAAATGGACCCCGGTGCGCAAAGTGGTCGATCGGGCGGCGGCATTGGTTTCGATCCCGAAACTCTGCTTTGCCTTGGTGGTGGAGAAAACCGATTTCGCTGGACTCTTTGTCGGCAGCCCGGAAGCCGCATGGGATGAGGCTTCGGAGTTATCGCGCGAGTTGCACGTCACTTACAAGGAGCACCCGTTCCACACGGTGCTTTCCTGCGCGCCCAAGATGTATGACGAGCTCTGGGTTGGCGGCAAATGCATGTATAAGCTGGAACCGGTCGTGGCAGACGGCGGTGAGTTGATCATTTACGCGCCGCATATCCATGAGATCTCCGTCACTCACGGGGCCTTGATTCGGCAGATCGGTTATCATTGCCGCGATTACTTCCTCAAGCAGTGGGATAAGTTCAAACATATCCCGTGGGGGACTCTCGCGCACTCAACACATGTCCGCGGGATCGGCACT
The DNA here is from genome assembly GCA_043760145.1 of Spartobacteria bacterium. GTDB lineage: Bacteria > Verrucomicrobiota > Verrucomicrobiia > Chthoniobacterales > Chthoniobacteraceae > CAIURC01. The sequence continues at coordinate 231 of JAYUPM010000573.1, read as the reverse complement.
TATGAGGATGGAGTGGAGCATTGCCGGGTCCGGGTGACACTTGCGACGGGGATCTCTCCGGAGATCTGCAAGGAGATCAACCTCGGCTATCGCGATCCGGCCACGATCCGGCCCGAAGACTTTGCAGGCAGGGAAGAGGAAGGGATCCTTTACGTGCCGAAGGCTGGCGAGATGCTCTATCACTTGCGCCAGCGCCCGGAGTGGGCCCGGGAGATGTGAACGGACCTCAGA
>JAYUPM010000572.1:0-2413 GCA_043760145.1 Spartobacteria bacterium | reverse complement strand
GGCCGGGACTCCCGGTTTGGACGACACTGACCCCCGGCACCGAACGGAGCACATCGGAGACGAATCGGAGCTGTCGTTTTTCAATCTCCTCGGCAGTGATGACGGTGACAGCCGAAGGCGCGCGCTCGACTTCCAATGGCGAACGTGTGGCGCTGACAACCAGTTCGGGAAGGACTGTGCTGGTCGGAGCCGGCTCCGTGGTGGGCTCGGTTGCGGGAGGCGCGGCGAACACCGCGGGGGCGATCATCGCCATTATAATAGGCAGGCACCGACAGACGCGGTTCTTGGACTTTGGACTTTCGACTTTGGACTTTAATCTTGATTTCATGTTGGTCTCTTCAGGGGTTGGAGAGACCAGAGCATGACGAGACATGGCACAAGGGTGCCTTCCTCCGCCTGATCTCTCATTTCTTCTTTTTTTGCGAAGAAGTTTTGGACACGCCAATCCGCACACGCGGGGACGCGAATGAGAGCGCATCGAGGAAATGTTCTGACTCCTGGCTTGCGGCGACAAATGTCGCCATCCTTCTTCCCGCCTTCACCCTCACGCTTGAAACGCAAAGATTGGCAATTTGGGAAGTCGTATCCAGTTACAGCAGCGCAACTGTTTCCGGTTTTCACGGAATTCCTTCCATCGACGTGCTAACGCTAAACTTGCAAAGAACAGGGCGGCGACAGTAGGGACCCGGGGAGCAAAGGCAAGTGCCGGGCGAGGGAATTTTAAGCCGGAGAACTGAACGCACCGGAGCGGAAGGAGATTTTTAACGCAGAGACGCAGAGACGCAGAGTTTTTTGGGAAGTGAAAACTCGCCGACAGAAAAAGCGCCCCGCAAAAGCGGCAGAGGACAGCCGCACTACAAAACCTGTCGGATGAATGGGCGCGCTGTTTTTTAACGACGCTACACCAGACCGGCAGACTTCGCTCAGGCTGTGGAATCGAAGCGCCCATATGCTTAAACCTTAAGTTTCATTCCGGGCTGCGCCGGAATAAAACTTAAGGTTTAGGCGTTGCGGTCATTGCGAGATTCGAGCCATCTCTGCAAAGAACGTGAGCTCTCACCGGATGGGCGACCGGCAACGATTCCCTCGATGCTGATGTCCTCATCGAGGTCGGGCCAATGAATGCCTTCGCCGCCAGCGATAAACCTGGAATGCCCTCTCTCCGCGACGGTGCCGTGAAAGAGGCGGGGATACCACGCAAGTGGGGCGGAAATGGAGCGGCCATCAGCAAGTTCAACGACCACCGCGTCATCGGTGACCTCAACGGCGGTGGCCTTGAGGGCTGCGGAATCAAGAATCAAAGTAGTCATGCCAGTGCTGCAAGAGTAGTGATTGGTGCTGCTCAATCAATCGGTTCGAGCCAAAACTTCGCCTTGGAGGTGTCGCGCTCGATATGGACGTGCGGTGGTTCGTGCCGGTCGCCGGCGTAAACGAAGAAGCGGTAAGGGCCAGAACGTAAAACTGTCGGCATGTCTCAATGCTGCCAATTCAGATGCGCACGACCAAGTGGAATCCGAGCGACGAAGCAACGGCTTTTTATGAACCGCTGATGAACGCTAATGAATGAGATGGGGACTCCGCTGGAGCGGCCCCTCTCCTCCCATTAGCGTTCATCAGCGTTTATTAGCGGTTCGCAAAGCTCCACTTCAGGTGCCTTCATCCTTCATAATTCATCCTTCATCCTTTTCTTCCACCCCGTTCCGCGTCACATTCCATCCCATGTTCGCTCCGTTTATCCTGCTCGTTGTTGCCGTTCTCTATCGATTGCTGATCCCGGTGAGCGGTGTGGGCGATGATCATTGGCTCCAAAATTTCGCCCCTATCTCGGCCATCGCACTCTGTGGGGCGGCGTATCTGCCACGCCGATACGCGCTCGTCCTGCCACTCGGAATTCTTCTTTGCAGCGATTTCGTGCTCAATGTTTTTTACTATCAACAGCCGCTCCTGACGCTGGAGATCGTCCCGCGTTACCTCGCCCTCACGATGATCGTGGCGCTCGGAGCCGCGATCCACGGGAAGGTGCGCATTCCGGGATTGATGGGCGCCAGCTTGCTCGGGTCCCTGATTTTTTATGTGGTCACCAACACAGGGTCATGGCTTGGCGAACCACTTTATCCGGGGGGAATTGGCGGCTGGGTCCAAGCCCTGACAGTCGGGCTTCCAGGTTATCCTTCGACCCTTTGGTTTTATAAACAGACCCTCGTCAGCGATCTCGTATTCACCCTCCTCTTTGCAATGTGCGTCGCCGTGAGCCGACCGGCTCCAGATCCAGCGACCGCGCCCGCTCACTCTTAGGCTTCCATCCGCCTTTCCCGTTCCGTGAAGATAGAGGCGAGACGCCTCTGCCACGAAGTCAACCAGCGCCGGGACGCGCGCTTTCCGCTTTCCGCTTTCCGCTTTCCGCTTTCCGCCC
>JAYUPM010000571.1:0-5959 GCA_043760145.1 Spartobacteria bacterium | reverse complement strand
TGATTGTCAAAAGAGTAATGCTGGCGGGGCGGGGATTAACCATAAGCAGACATTTGCAGTCACGGAAAAAACGCTTTTTTTTCGAATGACGCGCCCGGTCGATTCACAGGATGGCGTTGCGCCAAGCACCCAGGAAAATTGGTCGTCTGGCCGTCGATGGAGTAGTAGCCGTGGGTGGAAAAACCAGTCCAAAAACAACTGCCACCAACTCCCGGCGCAAAGGTGTGGAAAAAGTGAGTTAGACAAACTGTCCGGCGGCGTGGCCTGAGGCCCATGCCCATTGAAAGTTATAGCCGCCCAGCCAACCGGTGACATCCACCACCTCCCCAATAAAGTAAAGCCCCGGGGTTTTGCGTGCCTCCATTGTTTTGGAGGAAAGTTCAGCCGTATCGACTCCGCCCAGGGTGACCTCGGCTTTTGCGTATCCTTCAGTCCCGGCGAATTCCATGGGCCAATGATTGAGCAATCGGGCGACCTCGCTGGTTTCGGTTGCTTTCCAATGCTGGAGCGGCTTTTGCGGGGCGTGCCGGAGGCACCATGCTTCGGCAAAGCGTCGTGGCCAGTGGCGGCTTAATAGAGATGGGAGATCGGTCTTTTCCTTGCGCGCTTCAACCAGCCATTGATCGGCGGCGATTCCCGGCAGGAGATCGAATTCCAATAAGTCGCCGACGCGCCAGAACGAGGAAATCTGCAGGATGGCCGGACCGCTTAATCCGCGATGAGTAAAAAGGAGGTTCTCGCTAAAATGAGTGTTGTTATGACGGACCCGGACAGGGAGGGAAACGCCGCTCAGTTCGTGCCACGCTGCCATTGATGGCGAGAAGGTAAGCGGGACAAGGCCGGGACGCCGTTCGGTGAGTGCGATGCCAAACTGGGTTGCAATGTCGTAACCGAAACTCGTGGCGCCCAGTTTGGGAAACGAAAGTCCGCCGGTGGCGACCACCAACGAATCGGCATGAATGCTGCCTTGGGAGGTTTCGATCTCGAAGCGGCTGTTCCGTCGGATAGCGCTGACCCGACAATTGAGACGGATCTCGGCGTGGGCGGCGTCGGCTTCATCCAGGAGCATCTGGATGATTTGGCGCGCACTCTGATCACAGAATTGCTGGCCCAGTTTTTTCTCGTGGTAAGCGATCCCGTGTTGCTCCACCAATGCGATGAAATCGGCGGCTGTGTATCGGGCGAGCGCGGATTTGCAGAAGTCGGGTTGCTGCGAGAGATAGTTCCCGGGGCCTGCATGGAGGTTGGTAAAATTGCAGCGGCCGCCGCCGGAGATGGCGATCTTTTTTCCGACCCGATCCTGGTGCTCAAGAACGACGACGCGCCGCCCGCGTTTACCGGCTTCAATTGCGCACATAAGCCCGGCACCGCCCGCGCCGATGATGACGACGTCATAATGAGAAAGAGCGGTCATGATCAGTGTTCCAGGAGAAAGAGGCGCGGACTATTTTCTGGGCCCCATGGATTGAGTTGGAAATTGGATTGGACGATGGATGAAGTGAAGTCGGAGGCGATGATGGAAACTGATTCGAGATCGAGGCCCATGTGGTGAGGGCGGAAGGGCTCAAGGTTGCGTAGGGCCAGTGCGAATAGCCGGGTGGCAGGTGCGAGGCGGCGTCCGTGCTTTGGGTGGGATGGGTGAAGGAACTGTTTTTGGAGATGGACAAAAGCGCCGGCGAACTGGATGAGGCCCTTGAAAAACAAATGATCCGCATCGCGAGTTTGCAGCCAGAGATCTTCAAGGACGTCATGGGCCTCGTAGAAGAGCTGGTTGTTGAAGCAGTGGAAAAAGCCGAGATACCGGGGATCCCAAGAGGATCCCGCCTCAAGGTGAAGTTGATCGACGAAGGCCGATATCCGCCCGGATTTGCGCATGATAGAGGACGTCGAAAATGTATTGAGAGTTTTAGATCGCACCGAGGGACGCGGGAAACTATTCTCCGCAACCTTGTGCCTGACAAGATGCGAGTGAGTTCCAGCAGCGGGAAAGATGGGGATAACCTCAGGGGCTTGCCTGTGCAATGACGGCCCTGATCGCGATCCTGCTCCTGGTGTTGGTCGCGGCCTCGGCGCTTTTTTCGGCAATCGAGACGGCGCTCTTTTCGCTGCAACCGTTTCAAATTGAACGGCTCAAGGGGCGGAAAGCCGATTTTGCGGCGGCACTCGGGCAGTTGATGGAAAATCCGCGCCGATTGTTGAGCGCGATCCTGATTGCGGATGCGCTGGTGAACCTGCCGCTGATCGTGCTTTGTTTCTGGCTGCTGCGCGGGGTGGTGGCGCCGTTTCTACCGATTTGGGCAACGGCATTGTTGATCTTTGCCCTCATTGTTTTCGTCTGCGATCTGGTGCCGAAGATGGTGGCGCTCTCGCAAACTGAGCGGATGGCGAGGATCGGGGTGCGTGTGATGCATGTGCTGATGCCGTGGCTGGATCCGGCCTCGCGATTATTGCAACGGGTAAGCGAAGGATTGGCCAACTGGATCACTCCAAAGAAGCTCAAGATGAACCAGTTTCTGAGTGAAGAAGAGCTTGAGACACTGGTGGAATTAAGTGCCGAGGAAGGGGCACTGCATGAAAGCGAAAGCGAGATGATCCAGGAAATCATCAAGCTGGGCGATAAAACCGCCAAGGATTGCATGACCCCGCGCGTGGATGCGTTTGGGGTCCCGGATGACCTTACCCACGAAGAACTAATCGGGTTGTTGCGAACCAAGCGCCTCCGGCGGGTCCCGGTTTATGGCGAGACCCCCGACGATATTCTCGGGATTCTTGATGTGCGCGATTTTCTGCTGGATCCCGCCATGCATTATACGGAGCGCCTTGCGCCGCCATCTTACGTGTCGGAAACGATGAAGGCGATTGACCTGCTACGGAGTTTCCTTACCCACCCGCAGGGGCTCGCGATCGTCGTGGATGAACATGGGGGCAATGAGGGCGTGATTACGCTAAGCGATCTCGTGGAGGAGATCATCAGCGATGCGGTGCCCCAGGCCGAAGAGGTCTTTTATATCGAGGCGCTGGGAGACGGCCAACTGCTCGCCAATGGCAGCGCCCGCATCGATGACATCAACGAACTCCTCAATGTGCAGCTTGAAGAGGAGGGGATTGATACAATCGGTGGCCTGATTTTTAACCGGCTCGGGCATCTGCCGAAGATGGGGGCCGAGTTGAATATCGAGGGGGTGACACTGATGGTGCGCCGGGTCTCAAGAAAGCGGATCGAAGAGGTTCTGTTGCGTCAACCGGCAGAAGCCCATCGACCCGGGGAGGAAGAGGAATGATGCTCGGGCTGGGTGTGCTGATCTGTTTTCTCGTTTCCTTTGTTTTCTCAGGAATCGAGGCGGGGATATTATCGGTGAACCGTGTCCGGCTCCGGCACCGGCTCAAGTTGCGGGATCCAGCAGCCATCAAGTTGAACTCGCTTTTGAAGCACCCTGAGAGGCTCCTTGTGACAGTGCTTGTGGTGACCAATCTTATGAACATTCTCGCCATCTCCCTGGTGACCCAGGAGCTTGCAGGAAGGTTGGGGGCAAACGGTTACCTGGTCGCCCTTGCGCTTTTCCTTCCATTCTATCTGCTCGTCCTGGAGCTTCTTCCGAAATCGCTTTTTCGTCGATTCCCGTATCGCGCGCTCGCTGCGTTGGCGGACCCGCTCCGTCTTGCGAACAAACTATTGACGCCTCTCCATTTTGTCGGGAGAGGGGTGTCGCGAGTGATTGCAGGGAGCCGGCCTGTGGAGCAGCAGAAGCTCTTCGTGGCGCGCGAAGAATTCAAATACCTGACGATTGAAAGTGAACGGACAGGAACACTCGGCCAGGCTGAGCGGCAGATGATCCATAGCGTGGTTGATTTCCGGGCAGTTACGGCAATGGACGTCATGATCCCGATGAGCGATGTGCACTGGATTGAAGCGGAGGCGGCCATTGCGAAACTGGTTGAGGTCGGCGGCGCAAAGAGTATTGACCGATGGCCGGTCATTTCCAAGGACGGGGAGCTGACTGGCTTGGTGACGCTCTTTGATATTGCGCTCAGCGGATCCGATGGTGGCCGGATCGAAAACTTCCAGCGGCGGATCGTGAGAGTGGGGCCGGAAGAACCGGCATACGCGGTCTTGCGCAAGCTGCGAGCGGCGCGGAGCACAATGGCAGCGGTGATTGGCCCCGAAGACAAGCCGATAGGGGTGGTGACGTGGGAGGCTTTAATCTCGCGATTGGTGAGCATTGCAGCCGCCTGATCGTCGTGGCAGCGGCGTCTCTATTCCCGATTCTTCGTAGCAGAGGCGTCCCGCCTCTTTCCCGATTCTTCGTGGCAGAGGCGTCCCGCCTCTGATCCAAGAAACAGAGGCTGGACGTCGCTGCCAGTGCGCCGCGGAGTCGCGATCGGGTCCATATCGTCCACTCGGTCCATCCGGGCCAAAAAAAACGCCCCGCTCCATCGCTGGAACGGGGCGTTTTTTAATTCGCGCTGCGCTTAGAGCACTGCTGTTTTGCCGGGGATAGGCTTCTGGTAATACCCATCGGCCCCGGGCTTGACGGGGGCTTCGGCATCCCATGCCAGGTTCTTTGGCACGAGATCGATCTTGGAATTGAGGGCGGCGTTCCAGTCCAGTTCTTTGCCTGAGTAAGCGGCCATCCGACCGATAATCGCGGTCATGGTGCTTTCCGCGCCATAGACGGCTTCATTGAATGGTTTGTCTTCACGGATCGCCTTGAAAAGGTCGTCGTGTTCCTGTTGGTAAGCATCCTTGCCTCCATCGGTTTTGAACCTCCATTGATTCTCGCCAGTAATCTGGTGCCGGCCCACTTCGGAGCGGCCTTTGGTGCCTTGCACGAACTCACTCACGCTATTCCAGCATCCGGGCTGCTGCCGGCAATAGCTGTAACAGATCGACCCGTCTTCATACTCAAACTCGCATGCGAAGTGATCGTAGATCTCTCCGTCATCGGGACTGTTGGTGATCTCGCGCCCACCCATTCCGCGGGCCCGGACCGGATGCCCCTTCTTGACCCAGTTAATGACATCGATGTTGTGGATGTGCTGTTCGGCAATATGGTCGCCGCCGATCCATGTGAAGTAATACCAATTGCGCAATTGGTATTCCATTTCAGTCAATTTCCGGCCGTATTGTTTTTCGAGGTCCGCCCGCTTTTTCTGCCAAGGCCGGCTCCCATTCCAGTAACAGCGGGATGAGACGATATCGCCAATTGCGCCGTCATGAAGCCGCTGGACGGTTTCCTGGTAGCCGAGTTGATGACGCCGCTGAAGCCCCACGCCAACCTTGAGATTCTTCTTCTTCGCTTCCTCGGCCGCGGCCAGAACCTGCCGGACTCCAGCCGCATCCGATGCCACCGGTTTTTCCATGAAGACGTGTTTGCCTTGACGCACCGCTTCTTCGAATTGCGCCGGACGAAAGCCGGGAGGGGTCGAGAGGATGACGACATCGCATTGCTCGATCGCTTTTTTGAACCCGTCGAACCCGATGAACTGCCGATCCTTTGGCACATCGACGCGAGTGGCGTGGGTTTGCTGCAGATTCTTTAGGGCGCCTTGCAGCCGATCCTCATGCACGTCGGCCATGGCCACCAACTTCACGGGCCCGATGTTGTGGGTGTTAAGCGCTTGATCAACTGCCCCGGAGCCGCGTCCGCCGCATCCGACGAGCGCGATTTTCAAGGTGTCAGTGCCAGAGGCTCCGAGCGCAAAGCGTTCCGGCGCAAGGGCGCCGAGAATGGCCGTGCCAGCCATTGCAGCGGAGCCGCGTTTAAGGAAAGTCCGGCGCGAGAGGGCGTCGGCAGTAAGAATCAATGGAGGGTTTTTCATGTTTTTTGGGTTGAGGGTGCAGCCAGAGGGCGTCCGCTTAGGAACGGCGTGTGGACTTTATGGACCTGATGGACCTGATGGACCTGATGGACCTGATGGACCTGATGGACCTGATGGACCTGATGGACCTGATGGACCT
>JAYUPM010000570.1:0-5960 GCA_043760145.1 Spartobacteria bacterium | reverse complement strand
CAATGACGTTTTTGCCTGTTCCCAAATCACCCATCGGGAGCCTGATCCGAAGATCTGTGCTCGCTGACACCTGCCTAAAGCTGAAACGGACTCCGTTCCCGGCAGTCAACGCTCCCACACCGCCATATTCGAATTCGGCGATCTTCATCGATGGATCGCCGGCTTCCAGAGTCTTGTTGTCCGAAAGGTAAAAGGCCACCTTGCTAGGTTTGGAAGTTTTATTCCCCGTGTTGAACACCACAAAATCCCCAGCGATAAACGACATCCCGGTTGCCCCCGAACCGACCGTCGTCTTGGTAAGCGGGGTCTGCCAGTAACCGACAAGACGGGCTTGGGTAAATGGCGGCAAATGCTCCTTGGCTTTAAACCCGGATAGCTGAATGGTTGCCCATGCCACCCCATCAAGCGGGGGGTCGCCTCCTTTTTCATGGACCCGCACCGTGACTGGGAAAAGTTCCGGATCCTTGTAAGTGTGGGTGCCAAATACGGCAAACAGTCCGGTGCCATTGCCCGTGATCTTGCCAGCCGATGACTTGCCATCCCCCCAGTTGATGTCGGCTTCGTAGTCGGCCGGAAGCTTCGGATTCACCGGATCTGTAAACGTGGCGAGTAGCCGGTTGGCAATGATTTTTCCGGTGATTGCAAGGGACTGGCCAACTGCCGTGATCCGGACCGGATCGGCAACCACGACACTGCTGCGGACCGATTTATTAAGACCGTTGGCATCTTTAATTTCCGCGGTAACCGGAAACAAGCCCGGGCGGCTGTAAGTGTGTGTCCCTTGCACCACCATCCCGTTCAAGGTCGGCTTGCGCGGATCCCTCGTAACGACCCCGGCTGCGATGGCGGAACCATCTCCCCAGTTGATTGTGGCGGTGAAATTACCCGGCGCTGTGGATGTGTTTAAGACATTGAAATTGGCAACAATCCCGCCCGCAATTGGCACGTTCGCCTCCGCTTCCAGCAGTTCGGTCCCCGTCACGATCCCCGCCCCGCCGATACCGATTTGAAATGCAAGGATGTCGTCGAAACTCCGGCCCGGTCCGTCAGCCGCCCCGCGATAGTTAAGATCGAGCTGGGTAACGCCCAAGCCCACGGGAATAGGTCCTGTCACGAATCCGCCAACACGAAGAAAGATACCGTCCTGGCTGCTTGTCCCAACGTTCGCGGGAACAAAGATGCCATGGGCAAAAATAGTATAGTCAAACTCAAGATCGACCGCTTCGAGCTGAAAATTGATGTAAGTGTTCAATCCCACAATTTGATTGCCCGGGCTCCGAACAAACGGCGGCGAATTAACCGTGTCCCTTGCGGATATGACCGTGAATGTCTGCTTTAGCGAATTCTTTGACCCGTCATTGGCAACCACCGAAAGCGTCGCGGCGCCGATTCCTGTCGCGCTTACTAGAAGAGTCGCGTCGTGATTATTTTCCTCTATCACCGCAGACGTGATAATCACGTCCTCCACCAGTGGCTTGTCACTGCCATTGACGGGCACCGCCAAAACCTTTTCCAAAACGTCGAACCCGCGCACCAATTGGCCGAAAATGGTGTGCTTGAAATCAAGGTGCCGGGGCGAGCTGTCTGTAATGAAAAATTGCGAACCGTTGGTCCCCTTGTAATTCACATCATTGCCGGCATTGGCCATCGCGAGCTGGCCGCGCCCCGTAAAAATGATCGCCGGATTAAATTCGTTTTCGAACTTGAATCCCGGGCCACCCGAGCCATCTCCGACCGGATCCCCTCCCTGAATCATGAAATCAGGGATCACCCGGTGAAAGGTCAAATTGTCGTAATAACCAGCCCGGGCAAGTCCCGCAATAATGTCCACCGTCATTGGCGCCATATCGCGATAAAGCTGCAGAACGAGCGCGCCGGTGAAAGCAGGCGTTGGCCCCCCATCACCCGCGTAGCTGATATTCAGCCTCAGATACGGGTTGCCAGTTTTTATCCGGGCCATGATTTTCGGGTTGGTGCTGGTCACCGTGAAACTAAGTGGATCGTTCTCCGCGTCACTGGCGGTAATCGGAATCACCAACGTTTTACCCGCCGGCACCTGCGACGTAATCAGCGTCCCGGTCTGCTTTGGCCCACCCTTGGAACCGGTAAGCACCAAATTCGAATTTGTAACCAGTCCGTCCCGCCCGGTGATCGTGTAAGGAATCGTGTCCGTAAAAGGCCCAACTCCGGCTGCGGGAACGTAAACGTAACTGCCGTTGGCGTTAATCGTCAGGCTCCCGAGCTCGGTGGTTACAAACGGTGTTCCCACCGTATTAGCGCCCGCATTAATCGCGGAAACAACCGCCGGAATCGGATCAAGCACCGGCGGGGTGCTCAACGCCGGGCCTTGGAACGCGGCGAGCAGCAGAAATGCGATAAAGGCGAAACGGGAACGTGATGGGGGGATAACCATGAGATTCAAGGCTGCGTGAAGTGCACTTTTATCATCGCAACCTGAGACGGATGCGCAAGCGGGAAAATATAATTTTATCAGACGGGGCCTCCGTATCTCTTTAGCGTGCTCTTTAACCTAATCGTCGCGCCAGGAACGTAGCGCAGACTTCCAAGTCTGCTGTATCGCAGGTTTCCAAACCTGCATGGCCTGAGGAAAGGATGAATTATGAAGGATGAAGGATGAAATGATCCACTGCGCCCTACCACTGCGCCCTTTTCATCCCTCATAATTCATCCTTCATCCTTTTATCGGTATGCCGGCTTGGAAGCCCGCGATACGGCAGGTTTGGAAACCTGCGCTACGCAGCAGGCATCGCTTCGCGATAGGCGGCGCACCCGCGGCCAAAGATGTGTGTATTGCTTAGCTATTTGTTTTTGAATCCTTAAAGGCATTGGGCCTCAGCCGATCCGGGAAGGCGAAGTCAATAGTCAGAATGAAAAATGATGAAGTGTTTGCGGACGCCCTTGCCGCATAAATGCGGAACTACAAACCCCGGAGGCGCTAAACAGATACCTTTTGCTCCATTGCCCTTTTGACCTTTCAAGCCGCACTTTTTGGCCTTCGTCTTTGGCTTCGTCTTTGGCCTAGCCAGCACGCTTCCCTCACCTACACTCCCGCCCGATGAAAATTGTGCAGTCCAAACCCTTTTCAGGGAACTCCTCTTTCAGACGGCTATCCCGCGCACGGTGCGCCTCGGGGAATCTCCAAGCCACGGAAAGCCAATCAACCCAATACGAACCAGCCGGACTCGGGGCCACTGCTTACCGCGCATCAGCTGAAGAATTCGCGCCCCGTCACGCGTCGTAAAGGGACAGAGTCGCAAAAACCCAAAGGCCAAATTGTTTATGATGAACTTGCGTTGTTCGCTTCTCGTTATTTTACTTTTTCCAATGGCCCCAATGGTTGTTCAGGGAGACACTCAAGATGACCTCTTCGCCAAGCTGCCCCCCGGCGAATCCGTGATTGGCGAGACCTGGCCCGCAGGGTTTCACCTGTCCGGCAACAGCGGGACAAAGGAAATAGCAGGCACCGCAGGCCAACCCTTTTCCACGATTCTGAGGATTGTTACCCAACAGCGGCCCGAGTCCAGTTACCAGTTTCAAATCTCCGCTCCCAACATCGCGCCTGTTAAAAAAGACGATTTGCTTCTCGCGATTTTTTACGCCCGCGCCGCCGATCCGATCCCCGCCGTCGGTGAAGCGTTCAACGAGTTTGTTTTCGAACAAGCCACTGACCCTTACGAAAAATCCATTTCCCGTCCCATGCGGCTGACGGCTGAATGGCAAAAATTCTATATCCCCTTTGCGGCAAAATCCGATTTTGCACCTTCATCCGCACAGATCAATTTCCGGGCAGGGTTTGACCCACAGACTATTGAAATAGGCGGGTTCCAGCTCATCAACTACAAGCAGGCCGTGGCCAAAAGCGCGATGCCCTGGACGCCTAATTCTTACCGAGGAAGAGAAGCCGATGCCCCATGGCGAATTACTGCGGGGCAACGGATCGAGCAGTTTAGGAAGGCGCCGTTACATGTCACTGTCCGGGATAAAAAGGGACGCCCTGTTCCGGACGCGAAAGTATCGGTGGAGATGAAACGGCACGCATTCGGGTTCGGGTCAGCGGTCGATGCCAGAATGCTCCTGGAGCCCGGCGAGAACGGCGAAAAATACCGGGAGATTGTGTCCCGCCATTTCAACAAGGTCGTGTTTGAGAACGACCTGAAATGGGAGTCCTGGGAGCGCGACAAGGAGACACCACGCAAGGCTGAACGCTGGTTGGCAGAACGTTCAATTGCGCTCCGGGGACACTGCCTTTTGTGGCCCGGGAAAACCAATTTACCAAAAAGCGCGGCCTCGCTTTTCGATGAGCCCGGTTCCTTATGGGCAAAAATCATCTCCCACATAACCGAGGAAGTTGGGGCGATGAAAGGGGCGTGCGTGGACTGGGACGTGTTGAATGAACCGTTCACAAACACTGATGTGCAGAGGCTTCTAGGCGAAGAGATATTTGTGGCAGCCTTTCATGCCGCCCATACCGCAGATCCAAAGGCACTCCTTTATATAAATGATTACTCGATCCTCGAGAGCGGCGGCAAAGATGCCTCACATCAGGACCACTTCGAGAAAACAATCCGCCATTTACTCTCCGAGGGCGCGCCCTTGCAAGGGATCGGAATCCAGGGGCATTTCAGTGATGATCTCACAGACATCCCGCGCCTCCTTGAGATCCTGGATCGTTTCGCCAAATTCAATCTCCCGATCCAAATCACCGAACTCGATGTCAATCTCTCCGATGAAATGTTGCAGGCCGATTACACACGCGATTTGATGACCGCCCTCTTCAGCCATCCTGCCGTCAATGGCATCCTCACATGGGGTTTCTGGGAGGAGCGCCATTGGATACCGAATGCGGCCCATTACCGGAAAGACTGGTCGCTGCGCCCAGCCGGACTCGCATGGCACGATCTTGTTTCCAAGCAATGGTGGACCAAGGCCGAGGGCCCAACGAAGTCAGATGGGAGCTTCGACACCCGCGGTTTTTTGGGAGATTATCAAGTGACCGCAACCCTCGGGAAAGTGCAGATAGTGAAAGAAGCACAACTAACTCCAGATGGCACCAAGCTCGAAATACGAATGCCATAGTGAGAACCACGAATTAACACGAATTAACACGAATGAAGGCGGGGGAAGTTTTGAAACCGCGAATGGACGCGAATGAACGCTAATGGGGGAAAGGAGACCGGAGTTTGTCCTGTCTTTTCTTATTCGCGTTAATTCGCGTCCATTCGCGGTTTCATTCTCCTCCGGGTTTTAATCAGGGGTTCTCTAACGGGGAAGGATGGACACGAATGAAGGCGGGGGAAGTTTGGAACCGCGAATGGACGCGAATGAACGCTAATAGGGGAAAGGAGACCGGAGTTTGTCCTGTCTTTTTCTTATTCGCGTTAATTCGCGTCCATTCGCGGTTTCATTCTCCTCCGGGTTTTAATCAGGGGTTCTCTAACGGGGAAGGAGACCGGATCGGGCCGCACTCGGCATTGCAGAAAGCGAAGAGACGTCGCTGCCACGCTCACCAACCGCAAATCCCGGCTATGGGATGGTTGCTTCACGCACTGAGACATCGGCCGCGGCGTCACCGGGATCGGTCTTGGCGAAGTCGATCACTTCGTTGCTGAGGGCTTTGGTCAGGGACAAAAAGAGCGGGCCGTGTTTGAACTTGCTGATTTGTTGCGCCACAAACCCGAAATGATCCGTGGAACTCGTGGCATCGGCTGTGCCGGAAACGATGCCCCCAACTGTCACAGACGCGATTCGGGAAATGATCTTCGCATTATCGGTCCCGGCAATTGCAGTGTCGTCCGCATTGCCGAATCCGTCCTGCAAAATATCCGCGACGCCAGCCACAAGATTGCTCGCGGTCCAGTTGCCGGTTACTTTCACAATGTTAATCTGCGCATCGGGATTGACCCCGACTCCGGCCAGATCGTAACCCGCCAGGATATTGG
>JAYUPM010000569.1:0-2422 GCA_043760145.1 Spartobacteria bacterium | reverse complement strand
ACCCGCCAGCTTCTCCCGCAACTCCGCCTGAATCGACTGCCGTTTGAACATGAACTTGCGCTTCGCTTTCTCCTTCGATTCATCGGTCGCGTTCGTTGAAAGCACGCGGGTAAGGTCGCGCTTGGCGTTCTTGATGTCTTCTTCGGCCTCGAACTTCAACGCCTTAAACATCACGGCAGGCTGAATTGAGGATGTCCTTAATCCGACCAGTCCACGGGCTGCATCCGCTGGCGTATCGCGTCTGCCTGTGCGCGAGTTGGTGATGCCAAGTCCGCCCTCCGCGTTGGGCGTGAGCGAGCGCACAATCCGCTTTCCTTCATTGCCGACACCGGGAACCCACGGAGGCACTACCACCTTCGCCACGGCTAATCCCTTTTTAAGCGGCGTGTCGATCTTCTCCTTCGAGAATGAGTCTTCCCCGTGGATCAGGTTCGCCCCGAGCGTCAGGAGCGGCGTCTTGTCCAAGCCAATTACCGGGTTTGCGGAAAGGAATGCGCTGAAATCGCCCTTCACGAGGTTCTTCGCCATCGCAACGAAGTCTCCCGCTGGGGTGACTGGCCCCAAGTTGAAGTAAGAAATCGAGCCATCTTTATTCCGGCCCATTGGAATTTTGGTCTGCGAACGGAAATAATTCGGCCCCATCTTCTCCGCCTTCTTCCACTTCTCCTGATCTTCCTTTGAGAGCATCGCGACAGCCGCCGCGCTCATAGCCGAGGGCAGGGCCATCAGATGGGTGAGGGCAGCGATGGCGTGGACCTTGTCCGATGGAGAGCCGTGGAGCACGTCGCCCCCGAGATTCTTTAGCACCTTGCTCATCTGCTGGGTGTAAGAAATGAACGGGGAGATCAGCGGGACATTACGCGCCCACTTGGTCACGTTGTTGACTTGGGAGTAATTCTGGGACCGCTCATTGACGAAGGTAATGGTTTGATCATCCGCGTATTTATTGGCAAACGCTTTTAGCTCGTCGCCCGACAGCTTCTTGGCCGTGCCTTTTGCCATCCCCTCCTTTAAAAACCGAGGGTGATTTACCATGAATCCCGCCGTGCGGACAATCGAATCCGGCATCCCGTAAAACGCATTTACCCGATCCATCGCCCCTTTCCATTTATCCAGTGGGGTCTTTACGCCGCCCAACACGCGCCCCACATTGATAGCTGCTCGCTTTAGCTCTGCCGTGGATAGATCGGCCCCGGTCATCCCCATGCGCTGCATCTTCTTGTAATCATCGCCCTTCGCCATGATTACCTGTAAGGCGTCGTAAAAATGCTTGGGATTATAAACTCGAAGAAGCGCCCCTTGCTGCATGATCTGCATCCAGTTGCGCGAATGAGTGGCCGGATTCTTAACCGTCAAAACATCCTTGATATGCGAGTTGAGCGAGGCTGTTATGGTGTCGGCAGATGATTTCAACGCTTCTTGGTTGGCGTTCAGCGCGTCAATGACATCACGCGGCGCCCGTGTCCCGGCGAGTTTGCCAAACCCAGGGGAATCGGGGACGGTCACATATCCTTGAAGCGCCTTCTCGACGGCTGTGTTTTTGGATGCCCGGGCAGCGGCCAGCGCCGCATGGTAATCATCTGGAGAGAGCGAAAGCGGGGTGCCGTGGGTATCCTTCAACCCGGATATTTCCACAATAGCTTTTGCTGCCTGTGCTGATTTAAGCAGCTTCACGTTTGAAAGAACCGCTTTCTCAATCGGATTCTCAATCTCCCCGAGAAATTTCAAGTGCACATCATCCAGCGTCTTATCCTTTTTGGTGAAAAGATGGCGGTCAATCTTGCTCAACCCTTCGCCCATTGGCACTTCACCCTTCGCTTTTCGGAGGATGCTTTTCGTATATTCGGTTACGTCTTCCGTTGCGCGGTCCAGGCGAACGTCTGCGTCCAAGTCCTTGTATTCAGGATTCGCCGCGTATTTATCGATCATCGCTTGCCGATGCTTCGGGTCGATGTTCTTTAGCCATTCGTCAGGATCGGAGAAAGCGCGGAAGGATCGGGCGTCATATGTCCCGTAAGTCTCTTCGATCCATGCCTTCGTTGGGTCCGACGCTACCACGGTTTCCTGCATCTCCTTGGCCGAGTTACGAAGGTCAATAAGCTTATCAGCCGCGTCCTTTGGGATTGCGCCACGAATACCTGCGTCCCGTGCCAATCTAGCGGAGCTGCCAGCTTCCCCGGGCTTGGTCTTAAAGAAGGTCTCAATGGCGGCTTTCTGTGGATCCGTTGCCTTCTGGAAGATCGCTTGGACGGCCTTGCTTTTGATGGTGTCCCCAGTAATCGACTTCTGCGCTTGGGCAAACCCGCGCGCTTTCTCTTGCGCCGTCATTATTTCTGAGCGAGGGCCGAGGATGTTGGTTTCAACCCATCGAGTGGCCTTGCCTACTTTAGACGGTTCAATTCCCTCCTGCTTCCGGGCGATG
>JAYUPM010000568.1:0-5969 GCA_043760145.1 Spartobacteria bacterium | reverse complement strand
CCTCTGGACAGCGGCCGCCGCAGACATCCTCGAAAAAGTGAAGCGGGGTCGCCGCAAACTTAATAAATTGCAGTCTGCTTGACGGGCTACACTAGGATATCGTTAAGGCTTATTCGCCTGAAGCACTTTTCGCAAAAATGGCGCGGTCCGGCTCCGCTTGCTTTTTGCCACCTGTTCCGGCGTGCCGGCTGCAACGATCTCGCCACCGGCCTCGCCCGCTTCCGGGCCGATATCGATGAGGTAATCGGCCTCGGCAATCAGGCTGAGGTTATGCTCGATCACGACCACGGTCTGGCCGTCATCGACGAGGCGGTGGAGCACTTTGAGAAGCTCGCAGACATCGCCCATGTGGAGGCCGATCGTCGGTTCTTCCAAAAGATAGAGCATCGATTTGGGTTCACGTTGTTGGCGTAATCGGGCGGTCCGGGCCCGTCCAATTCCCCGGGTCAATTCGCTCGCTAGCTTGAGCCGCTGGGCTTCGCCGCCGCTCAATGTCGGGCTTGGCTGACCGAGTTTCAAATAACCAAGGCCTGTCTCACACAGAAGAGTCAGTGAACGCTCCACCTTTGGCACCGCCTTGAAAAACTCCGCAGCCTGCGCAAGGGTCATCTCCATGACATCACCAATACTCTTCTCGTTGTAGAGCACTTCGAGAGTCGCGGGGTTGTAACGTTTCCCGCCGCATTCATGACAAGGGACATAACTTGTCGGCAGAAAATTCATCTCCACCTTGATCACCCCCTGCCCCGCGCATGATTCACAGCGCCCACCCTCCGCGTTAAAAGAGAATCGACTCGCCGTGTAACCGCGCATCCGGGCCAGTGGGAGTTGGGCGAAGAGTTTCCGGATTTCATCGAACACCTTGATGTAAGTGGCCGGAGTGGAGCGCGAAGTCTTCCCAATCGGTGATTGATCGACTTCATAAACAGCCTCGAGATGCTCCACCCCACGCAATGTCGCTGTCTTTGACTCTAAGCGACGGGACTTCGCTGCCACGGTCCGCTTGAGACCTCGCTCGATCGCCGGCTTCAGAACGCCCCGCATCAATGTGCTCTTGCCGGAGCCCGACACACCGCTAATCACACTCAAACGCCCAATTGGAATCCGGACATTGACCGCCTTCAAATTGTGCAAGGAAGCGCCATCCAGCTCGAGCCAGCGTGTGACTTCCTTGAGCGGACGCCGGGTGCCGCGGGTGGGATGAATCAACGGCTCACGCAAACAGCGGCCGGTCACAGAAAGCGGGGCGGCAATGATCTCCGCGAGCGTTCCCTGGGCCACGACTTCGCCCCCGCGATACCCGGCACCGGGCCCTAGATCGATAATGGTATCGGCGCGGCGCATCGTCTCTTCGTCGTGCTCGACAATGACCAGCGAGTTCCCCTTTCGCTTGAGGGCTTCGAGGGTGTCGAGGAGTTGGACGTTGTCGCGCGGATGCAACCCAATGGTCGGTTCATCCAGGACATAGAGGACGCCTCGAAGATTGGAGCCGAGCTGGGCCGCGAGCCGGATCCTCTGGGATTCCCCACCACTCAGCGTCTTGGCGGAACGACCGAGCGCAAGATAATCGAGCCCGACCTCTGCCATGAACGAAAGGCGTTGCGCGATTTCCGGAAGAATATCGGCCGCAACAATCGCATGGGTTCCGGTAAATCGTTGTTTGCGGGTCCATGCCAGCGCGTCGCGTGCCGGCAACCCGGCAACGGCATCGATCGAACAGCCGTTGATCCGCACATGCCGCGCAATTGGATTGAGCCGCGACCCGGCGCAACTCGGGCACGGCTTCGCCTCGGCTTCTTCGATCCACTCGTGCTGGCGTTCCACGTCCATCTCAATCTCGATCGCGGATTCCAGCCGTTTGTTCACAGCGAATTTCCAGACCACTCCGAACCCGTGGCATTCCGGGCAGGAGCCGTGCGGCGAGTTGAATGAAAAGAGCCGGGGATCAAGTTCTTCAAATGAATCGCCGCACCCGGGACAACTCATCTCCGTGCTAAGCACCGTGGCCTTTCCTTTTTTGTCGAGAAGCCGGGCCGTTCCCTTGCCGATCTCCAGCGCGTTCGCAAGCAGGTCCCGCATCTCACAGTCGGGCCAGGTGGTGGCCACAACGACGTCGATGGTGTGTTCGCGAAAACGTTCCAGTTTCGGGAATGGAAAAGCCGGCACTAATTTTCCATCAACGAACAACTCGTCAAACCCACGACGCACCGCCCATGTGGCGACCTCCGTGTGGAATCCTTTGCGCGCCTTGATCAGGGGAGCAAGCACCCGCAAAAGTCCTTTGCGTCTCAATGCCTCGGCCTTCTTAATAATGGCGGCGAGGCTCTGTTTTTCCACTGGCAAATCGCACTTCGGACAGAACTGGGTTCCCGTTTTCGCAAACAGGAGCCGGAGGAAATGATAGACCTCAGTCACGGTGGCGACGGTCGATTTACCGCCACCCCGCGTGATCCGCTGCTCGATTGCAACGCTGGGTGGCAAGCCGGAGATCAAGTCCACATCAGGCTTTTCGAGCTGCTCGACAAATTGCCGCGCATAGGCCGACATGCTGTCGAGGAACCGCCGTTGGCCTTCCGCAAAGAGAAGATCGAAAGCCAGCGTCGATTTTCCCGAGCCGCTCAGCCCCGTAATGATGACCAGTTGATCCCGGGGAATGGTGACCGAAATATTTTTCAGATTATGCTCGCGGGCACCGAACACCCGGATCGCCGCGGCACTCTCAAGTGCCGCATGGAGTGCAGGCGCTTCCGCAACCCGATTCTCTTCATCAGGTCCATTCCGTCCATCAGGTCCACCGACCCCCATCCGCCGCAGATACCGCCCAGTGTGCGAAGCCTCGACCATCGCCACCTCCTCGGGCGTTCCTGCCGCGACCACCAACCCGCCACAGGCACCCGCCTCGGGCCCAAGATCGATGACGTAATCGGCGCACTTGATCACCTCCATGTTATGCTCGACCACGATCACGCTGTTCCCCCGCTCCACCAATCGGTCCAGGACCTTGATTAAAAGCGCGACGTCATCGAAATGAAGGCCGGTTGTCGGTTCATCGAGAATCAGGAGGGCCCCGTTCCCGGCACCGACCGCAAGCCGTTCCACGAGCTTCAAGCGTTGGGATTCACCCCCGGATAGGACATTCAATGGCTGACCCAGGGTAAGGTAACCCAACCCGACTTCCTCCAGCACGCGCAACGGCTCAATGATTCTGCGCCGGGGCGGACCTTTGACCTCGTCAAAAAAACGGATCGCTTCGGTCACGCTCATCGAAAGCACTTCGTGAATCGATTTGGCGCCCCCGACTCCCGGTAGCAATATCTCAAGCAAGTGCGCCTGGTAACGTTTGCCCTCACATTCCGGGCACCGGACGAATACATCGCTCAGAAACTGCATCTCGATTTTTTCAAAGCCGCTTCCCGAGCATCGCTCGCATCGGCCGGATCCAGAGTTGAACGAAAACGCGCTGGCGGTCAGTCCCCGCGCATAGGCATCTGAAGTGTCGGCAAAAAGTTCGCGGATCGGGTTGAACACCCCCAGATACACTGCCGGACTTGATCGCGGGGTTCTGGATAGCGGGGATTGATCGACCATCACAACGCTCCCAATCATTCCCGCTCCGCTGATTGCCTTGCATCGACCGGGCGTGGAATCGGAGCCAATACCTCTTTCGGCCATCAGATTCTCGTAAAGGACCTCATGCACCAGCGTGCTTTTGCCCGACCCGGAGACTCCACTGACACAGACAAGAACCCCAGCTGGAAACCGGACCGTGATCCGCTTGAGATTATGGGCGCTGGCTTCCTTAACAGTAATGAAACGAGACGGCTTCCGACGTTTCGCGGGAATCGGAATCGACTTGCGCCCAGTCAAATAATCGGCAGTCAGCGAGACGTTGACAGGGCGCGCCAGCAAACCGGCGAGGCTCCCGGAGAACACCAATTCTCCACCGGCTTCGCCCCGCCCCGGCCCGATTTCGATCAGATGATCGGCCGCGCGAATCACCGCCTCTTCATGCTCCACCACAAGGAGCGTATTGCCCTTGTCCCGCAAACTCTTGAGCACGCGAATGAGCCGGTGTGTGTCCCTCGGATGCAAACCGACGCTCGGTTCATCGAGAACAAACAGGGTATTGACCAGGGACGCTCCGAGGCAGGTCGTCAGATTGACCCGCTCAATCTCGCCGCCGCTCAGTGTCTTGGTTGGCCGATCCAGGCTGAGGTAATCCAACCCCACTTCCAACAGGTATCGCAGCCTTGAGCCGACTTCCGCCAATAGCAGAGTTGTGGTCGAATCCGCACCCTCAAGCTCGGCCGTCTGGTTGCGGATGAGTTCCTCCAAATCACCAATTGAAAGCTCCATCAATTCCGGAAGGCGCTTCCCCGCAAACCGGAAATTCAACGCCGCCGCCTGATACCGTCCTCCACGACAGTCCGGGCATTCCGTGTAACTGCGGTATCGGCTGAGCAGGACACGCACATGCATTTTGTAGGCTTTGCTTTCAAGCCAATCGAAGAACCCTTTTACCCCATACCAATGCCCCGATTCCCATAACTCTTGACCTGACGTCCCGGGACTTTCTCCATAAAGAACCCATTGTTGATCGGCTTCGGGCAAATCTTCAAAGGGCACGTTGATATCAAGCTCACGTCCGGCTGCGCACCGGATCAGGTCGCGCTGACAATCACGCCCACTCTCGGACTGGAACGGCTTAATTGCTCCATGCCGGATGCTCAGGCTCGGCTCGGGAATGGCCTTCTTTAAATCGATCGTGATGGTCCGGCCGAACCCGCGGCAAGTCGGACATGCGCCGAGTGGATGATTGAAACTAAACAGACCGGAAGTCGGCGCCGCGATATCGAGATCACAATGGGCGCAATGCCACCCGGTCGAGAACGGAAGCGGCTCTTCGTTGGAACCGCCGGCGAGCTTCAGGAAAGAGAGCTGCCCCTTCCCAAATCGCAACGCAATCTCCACCGCTTCCTGCAGCCGGGCCCGTTGATCTTTGCGCACGGTTAGCCGGTCCTGGATCACCCGGACTTGAGCCGGCAATCGTTTTGGCGGCGCTTCATCGGTCCGCATAATCGCCCCATCTATCCAGACCCGGACGTAGCCTTGCTGCTGGAGAAAGGCGAAGAACTCCCGTGGATCGGTCTTCGCCGGAACCGGGACAGAGAAGGTCACAAGAACCTGTTCATTGCCGGGCAACGCCTTGAGGATTTCATCGACGATTGAGCGCGCGGTCTCGGGACGCAGCTGCCGTTTGCACGAGGGACAAAATGCCTTCACGACCCGGGGAAGGAGCAGCTTCAAATAGTCGTTGATCTCGGTGATCGTCCCCACTGTGGAACGCGTGCTCTTGACCGAGTTGGCCTGCTCAATGGCAATCGCCGGAGGGATCCCGCGGATCTCATCGACCTTCGGTTTGTCCATGCGCTCCAAAAATTGCCGCGTATATGGCGAGAACGTCTCCACATACCGCCGCTGCCCCTCCGCATAGATCGTGTCAAAGGCGAGGCTCGATTTCCCACTGCCGCTTGGCCCGGTTATGACGGAGAGTCGGCCAATCGGCACGTCGAGATCGAACCCCTTCAGGTTGTTTTGGCGCGCCCCCCGGATTTCAATCATGGGCGGGGCAACGGCTGGCTGGGGCTTGTTGGACGGGGCTTTTTTCACAAATGGTGGACCGTTAGTTTCGACATGGGCAGGCCCGTTTGCAAACCGCAGATTGCCCGATCGGTCGGATCCGACTGATCGGCCTGATGATTCCCCGGGATTGCAATGGAGGCCCGCCAACTCAATGATCTGGCTCCATGAAAACGTTCCCACCCGCCATTGCCCTCGCCCTCCTTTGCTCTGTCACCACTGCGTTCGCCCAACAGGCCGTCACGCTCCGGCAGGGATGGGAGATCGGCAAAAAGTATACCCAGTCCTCCAGCATGACTCAATCCACAAGCCTCAACATCGGTGGCATG
>JAYUPM010000567.1:0-2422 GCA_043760145.1 Spartobacteria bacterium | reverse complement strand
AGGAGCAAATGTACCAACTGGAGAGCCGGATGCGGGAAATCCGCCCGTCCGGTTCGGAGGGGGGGGCGGGGAGTAACATCCCCGTTCCTACCTCTATCTCTGAAGATTAATCAATTCCGCGCACCAAAAAGACGATCTCACCTTTGACCGTGCGCAAACTGTAGTGCGCTAGAAGCTCAGGCGCTGTCCCGATCCGGAATTCCTCAAATTGTTTGGTTAATTCGCGGGCAACGCAGATGAGGCGAGAGGGGAAATGGGCTGCGCAAACTTCGAGCGATTTGAGGAGCCGATATGGCGATTCAAAAAAAACGGAGGTCTCGGGGCGCGCATTTGCGGCAAGGAGTTCACGTTCACGCTGGCCGCTTTTGACGGGAAGAAAACCACCGTAACGAAATTGCCCGGCGGGAAATCCTGAGCCGACGAGCGCAGTCAGGACGGCGGATGGGCCAGGGATGATCGTGTAAGGAATGCCGCTCGCAATGCACGCCCTCAATAGGCGATGGCCGGGGTCGGAGATTCCAGGCATCCCGGCATCGGAGATGAGAGCGACTTTTTCGCCCGCCTGGAGTCGTGCAATGAGCTGCTGGGTTCGTCCTGCCTCATTGTGAGCGTGGTAACTCACCAGCGGTTTTCGGATATCGAAATGGCGCAGGAGATTGCCGGAATGTCGCGTGTCCTCGGCGGCGATGACGTCCACGAGCTTTAGCGTTTCCAATGCGCGCAGCGTGATGTCGCCAAGATTGCCGATGGGCGTGGCCACCAGGAAAAGCCGGGGCGCGTCGGCGGCCGGGGCGCGATCAGGAAGCGCCGTGCCCACAGATTACCAGCCCTCGCTAAGCATGCTCACCAGGCGCACAGCCATGTCTTCGGCGGCGATCGGGATTGCCTGGCGTTCATCCTGGCCAACATCGGCTGCAAGCACGTTGGAGCCGCTTACAAAAAAGCTGGTGGTGCCTTCGACCTTGCGATGTTCGAACTCCCGTCCAGTGCGGCAGTCGATGGTTTTGTAACGCACGATGAGTTCGAGCACATACTCCTTGGTCTGAAGCACATTGCCTCGCACTGAGCGGGCAGGACGCCGGTCAATCCCTTCCAGCGTGCATTGAAGCACCACATCGGCTTCCTTTTCCGACGTAACCCTGTATGTGCCGTCTTGCTGGATTTGCTTGATCACCGCGTTGGCCAGCAGCACCTCGACGCGCGGCTCCAGCGTATCATTTTTGAATGTCTCAACCGCGATGGTTTTTACATCGGCGTAAAGTTTTGGTTTGACCGGTCCCAATTGGTAACCGGCACACCCGCACAACCCGAGGGCCATGACGGCAGAAACGAACTGATGGAGGATGCTCATTATTGCGGCGGTTTAGGTAGGTTGGAATCCTGCGGCAGCGCCTCAGGCAGCGGCGGTTCGACGGCCGGAACGGGGCCGATGCTTGGTGAATTGCGAAGGCGCGGACGGTTGGAGGGAGCGACCTCGTCGGGTTGTTCGCGCACAATCACGGGTGGTCCGACATAATCGGGGCGGGAAACTGTATTTACCTTGGCCTGGAGTTTACGCCGCGATTGTGCCCGGCTACCGGTCTCAGCCCGCTCGGGTCCGGCCCGCAAAGCATCTTCGCCAACGTTGGCTTTAATCTCCGAAATCCTGGTCTTGGCGAAATTACTCTCCGCTGTATCCGGCTGCGATTTGATCACGTTATTGTAATAGATGACGGCCGCCTTGTAATTCTTGGTCTTGTCGTAAAATTTCGCGATGTCGAGGGTCCCCTGGGTCGCGCCGGTTTCAAGTGACTTCATGTTTTCGCGGGCCTGCGGGACTTTTTCACTCTCCGGGTAGCGATTGATGAAATCCTCAAAAGCTTCGTTGGCTTTCCGGGCGGAAGCGCGGTCATAAGAGCCATCGCGATATTCCTTTAAGCGGACAAACCCGATTTGATAAAGCGCATCGTCGGCAACAGCGTCGCCCGCGTAGCGCAAGACGACGGCCGTGTAAGCAGCGATGGCCTCCGGATATTTTTCCTGCTTTTCAAGGGCCTGTCCAATATTGAACTGGGCCAGGGGAGCCCACTTGCTGAAGGGTGCTTTTTTAACGATCCCATCGAATATCTGCTGGGCGCGATCCATGGAAGAGGCGATGGGGATTCCGAGAAGTTTGTTTTTCTGACCTTCGATTAAAAGTTTGCCAATCTTGAACATCGACTCGACCACTTTCTCAAAGTCGTCGCCCCGCGGATATTTGCCGAGATACGTATTATAGGCTTCGTAAGCTTTGTCGTATTGGCCCGTCCGCTCCAGGATTATCCCCACTTTCAACTGGGCCTTGGGTGCCAGATTGGAAAGCCCGTAGCGTTTGACCAGGCCACGATACGAATTGAGCGCCGACGAGAGGTCATTGTCGGCCTCGTATTTTTCGGCCTTGGCC
>JAYUPM010000566.1:0-5970 GCA_043760145.1 Spartobacteria bacterium | reverse complement strand
TGAATTTGACGCGGCTCATTGACCGGGTCGGGCCCGAGGAGATCTATCATCTCGGCGCGCAGAGCCATGTCCGGGTGAGCTTCGATATTCCCGAATACACCGGCGATGTGGTGGCACTGGGGACGTTACGGATCCTGGAGGCGATTCGTGAAGCCAAGGTGCCGGCGCGGTTTTACCAGGCGTCTTCGAGTGAAATGTTTGGCAAAGTCCAGGAAGTGCCGCAGACCGAGCGGACCCCGTTCTGGCCGCGCAGCCCGTATGCGGTGGCGAAGGTTTACGCCTATTGGGCGACGATTAATTACCGGGAAAGTTACGGGATGTTTGCCAGCAACGGGATCCTTTTCAACCACGAGAGTCCGCGCCGTGGAGAGACGTTTGTGACGCGGAAAATCACGCGGGCGGTGGCGGCGATTAAAAAAGGGA
Source organism: Spartobacteria bacterium (assembly GCA_043760145.1). GTDB lineage: Bacteria > Verrucomicrobiota > Verrucomicrobiia > Chthoniobacterales > Chthoniobacteraceae > CAIURC01. The sequence goes on along the minus strand of JAYUPM010000566.1, from coordinate 5,547 downwards.
AGCAGCGGGAACTCTATCTTGGGAACCTTGATGCGAAGCGGGACTGGGGGTATGCGCCGGAATATGTGGAAGGGATGTGGAGGATATTGCAGCACGAGACACCGGGTGATTACGTGCTGGCCACCAACGAGACCCATACGGTGCGCGAATTCGTGGAGGTGGCATTTGCCCATGCCGGCTTGAACTGGGAGGATTACGTAAAATACGATGCCCGGTATGAGCGGCCGGCGGAGGTCGAACTGCTGATTGGGGATCCGGCCAAGGCGAAACACGAGCTTGGTTGGGAACCCAAGGTCCGGTTCCACGAGCTGGTCCAGATCATGGTCGATGCGGATTTGGCGGCGCTGGGATAAACAAAATCGCTCTTGACCGCCTTCCGGGGCAAAGGCATTGTCCCCGCCCCTCGCCAACCACAGAGAATTTTTATGAGCAAAGTTTGCAGCATCACTCAAGCACGTCCCACCAAAGGATCGGTCATTCATCGCCGCGGGTTGGCCAAGAAAAAAGGCGGTATCGGCCAGCACGTCACAAAGGTCGTGAGTCGCACATTTTTTCCGAACCTGAAGAAACGCCGGATTTGGGTCAGTGAATTGAAGCGGTTCGTAACGGTTAAGTTGACGACCCGGGCATTGAAGACGGTGGCGAAGAACGGCGCATTCGCGACGCTTAAGAAAGCCGGGCTCGTTTAAGGGCACGGCTTGTTTTAGGTCGGCGCTTTTAACGGGTTAAAGTTAAGGGTTAATTTTTTGGCGGCTTGAGGAAACTGCCATGTGCATTTCCATCCCTCCACATTTATGACTCCTGTTCCTGTAACGATTCTCACTGGGTTTCTCGGGGCCGGCAAAACCACGCTGCTCAATTACATTCTCAAGCAGCAGCACGGATATAAATTCGCGATCATCGTCAACGAGGTGGGCAAGATCGGGATTGATGGGATGCTGGTGGAGAATATGAAGGAGGAGGTCATCGAGATGAACAATGGCTGCCTCTGTTGCACCATTCGCAAGGATCTCGTCAAAGGCGTCCAGAAGCTGATCAAGCGTGGCGGGTTCGATTATCTCCTCATTGAAACCACCGGCATCGCCGACCCGGGTCCGGTGGCCCAGACGTTTCTCAATATCCCGCAGCTCCAGCAATTTGTGCGGCTCGACTCGATCATCACGGTTGTGGATGCGGAACAGATCGAGAAGCAGATGAAAGAAACGGCAACAGCCCGGGAGCAGATCGTGGCGGCGGATTTTCTACTGCTCAACAAGACGGATCTTGTGGATGAAGCCGCGTTGCTCCGCGTGGAAGCGCAGGCCTGTGAGCTCAATCCGCATGCCCAGATTTTTCGGACCAATCATTCACAGGTCAACCTCAAGGAACTGCTCGACATGCAGGTCTTTAACCTCGACCGGAAACTGGCGGCCGACCCCGATTTTCTCAACGAACTCAACCAGCGGCATCATCACGAAATCAACTCGATCTCGCTTGAGTTCGACCGGCCCTTTAGCGTCGAGAAATTCGAGTTTTTCGTTCAGGAACTTTCCGAGCAGGAAAAGATTTTCCGGAGCAAAGGGTTTTTGAATATCCAAGGAAATCCGCGGCGCGCGATATTCCACGGGGTGAACAATCGGTTTACGATTCTGTGGGATCGGCTCTGGGAGAAGGGGGAGACGCGGACGAGTCAGTTGGTGTTTATTGGAAAGCATCTCGATGAGAAGCGGCTCCGCGGCCAGATCGAGGCGTGCCTGGCGTAGTTCGTGGCAGCGACGTCCCTTCGCTTTTGAATCTTGGGGACCGAATCCGCAGGGAAAGGGATCACCCCTATTCGGGGGCACTCTGTGATACCGAAGCTTGCGCGAACGAGGAGCTGCTTTAGAGTTCCAACCGCTATGGATATTCAAGGTATTCGCGAGGCAATCAACCACCAGCCATTCGAGCCTTTCACGATTCGCTTGGCCGATGGACGCTCTCTGCCTGTTCCGCATCCCGATTTCGTCGCCGTGGGTCCGCGTCGTATCGTGGTTGTCGGAGTGGATGATACATGGTCAGTGGTTGAACCCTTCTTGATTGTTTCACTGGATCACAACGGCAATCACTCAACCACGCCGCCGACTTCCGGCTAAGGCTCTGACGTCATCTCTGCCGGGACCAGGATGGCGTCTTTCATTCCGTGAAGTAACTTTTTGTCGGCGGGACAAATCGTGGCAAGCGCCCCACCGAGTTGCGGCTGGGTGTCGGCGATGAAGTAATAGGGACAGAGCCGGACACGGCCCCGCATGATCTCGATCGTGCCGGTGGCCGGCGAAAAATAAGGATGCGCAATGACCCGGCTTTTGTGGAAGCGCTGCAGGATATGGGGATGATGCGGAAATTGCGCGAGGGCGTCTGTCACGGCCGCCTGCCATTCTTCCTGAGGCACATCCGAGCCGAGGATCACGCCCCGACTCCCCCACGCTTGATCGGAGAACCCGCTAATCTTGAGGATGAGGTCGCGTTGTTTCTGGCTGAAATGTGCGAGCTCATCCCACTGGTTGATTTCCAGGCCCGGGATCACCGCATGATGCGGGATCGGCGCGGGATCGAGGATCCATGTGTAAGGGATATGTTTTTGGAGCGCGAGGAAGTGGCGCTCACCGAGTTCCCGCCGCCAGAATTCCCGGAGCGGCCGAAGCCAGAAAAGAGCAAACCACATCTTCTCTTCAAGGAACGGCTTGAAAGGCGGGGTAACGCGGAGTGTGCCGTTTACGATGGCTGCGAGAATGGCGGGAACGGCCGGAATATTCAGGAGATCGAACTGCTCGAAAAAGCGGTAAGCCGTTCCGTCCTGGCGAGGTTCATAAGTTTCAGCGGGCAACACATTCTGACCGGTCTGGCGGCTGATCCATTCCATTTCCGGCCAGTAAGTGGCCGCTTCTTCCGAGATCAAAATATCAGCGTCCGGGGCGATGGAGCGGAATCCGTCGATCATTCCGGTGGAAGTGCCGAGAACCGGGACGCCGAGCCCGGCATAGGTTTGGTTGAGCCACGCGGTGAGGCCGATCCCGCCCGGGATGCTGTCGAGCTCAGCAATGGTGAACCCGTCCTCGGTAAGAATGAGGTCGGGCCGGATCACCCGGGGCAGGTCGTGTCGGAACTGTTTGCTGCGTGAGAGCTCGATTAACTCCGGCGGTTTGCCGCGATCGAGATAATCGGCAATCCATGCCGGTTGTTTGCCGGCAACACTGCGAAAATAGAGCTCGTTGCAAGCGTGATTGAAGAGATGGAGCCGGTGCCCGAGTTTCTCGAGTTGCTCGCGGAGGTCGTCATTTACTGGAAACGCGGCCGGGGAAAGGAGCCAATCCTTATCCGCAAAAAGGCCATCGGCGGGGAGGGCAGCGCGGATGACGTCGATTTTTTCAAGCTCCGAGAGCATTTAGATCAGGAGCTTGAGCGCTGCCCGGACGAGGTCTTCGGTGGCGAGTTCCGGGCCCGCTGATCCCCCGGAACCAACTGCCTGGCGGACGGCTTTGAGCCCGTCGACTTGCTTGTATCCGAGCGAGATCAGGGCGAGGACGGCATCGTTGATCTTGCTCTCCTGCGGGGTCGGAGAGTGCGCGGCGCTGGCCGCTTCCCAGACCGCAGTGACACCGACCTTGTCCTTGAGTTCGACAATGATCCGCTCCGCAGTTTTTTTGCCGATCCCCTTTGTTTTCGCGAGCAACCCGGCATCGGCACTCACGACGGCGGCCTTGAAATTAGCCACGGTAATGCCGCTGAGCACATCGAGCGCGGTCTTCGGGCCGATGCCGGAAACGTGATTAACCAGGAGCCGGAAGAGATCGCGTTCGGAGGCGCTCATGAAACCGAAGAGGAGATGGGCGTCTTCACGGACTTGGAGATGCGTTAAAATCTTGATCTGCTGTCCAACCGCCGGGAGCCTGTCGTAACTTGAGAGCGGGATGAAAACATGATACCCAACGCCGTGAACATTAATGACGACATGGGTCGGCAAAGCCTCTGCAAGGAGTCCTTCAAGAAACGTGATCATCGCGGGCAGTGGAAATTGAGGGGGGCCATGTGGAAAGCCTTTTTCGTCGGGCTATGCCTGAGCGTGCCGGGGCAAGCCGGAGAGAGCGAGTGGCGGGTATGGATGGAGCCGAAGTTCATGCGCGCGCCAGTGGTGGCCCAGATTCCCGGGGCGCAAAAGACGGTCTGGGTGGCCGGGGAACGCCGCGAGGGAGCGGATGTGTTGTTTGCGAAAGAACCGTTTTCGGCGTTGAAAACCAGTTGGGAGGCATTCTTCGCGAAGGCGTGCGCCAATGCCGACTGGGAGTTGTCGCAGATCGTTCCCCATTATGAACGGGACGCGAAGAAGGTAATTCAATATGCCGCGTTAACCTCCAAGCAACCGGTGGTGGCGAGCGCGGTTCTTGGAACAAAATTCCTTGAGCGATTCAAGGAGACGATGGGGGATAAGATTCTTGTCGTGGTGCCCAACCGCCACACGGCCTACGTGTTCCCGGCGTTGGCCAGCAATTACCAGCAATACACCGCGATGGTGCTGCGGGATTATCGCGCCTCGGCATACCCGGTAAGTGTTGAGGTGTTTGAAGTCAGCGTCCAGGGATGGCGGGCAATTGGCACGTATGAGGAATTGTAGCGAAACCGCTAATTTAATAGGAAGGGGCTTTATTAACCGCGAATGGACGCGAATGGACGCGAATAAAGGCATGCGGACCGGAGCGGCCATTTTCGATCTGCCTGTCTTTGATTCCGTCCAGCATTCGCGTTCATTCGCGTCCATTCGCGGTTACTTTTTCCCTCCCGGCTTTAATCAGCGGCTCCTTGGGAAATGACGAAACCAGAATGACGAATGACGATAATCGGAATGGCGAAGGATGGGAATAGGCGCTTTATTCCACAGCCCGGCCATTAACGGCCGATATTCCCCCTTATGAAAAAGTTTCTCATAGTCTCTCTTGTCCTGGTGGTAATCGCGGGAATTGTTGGAGCCGGAATCTATCTGATCCGACCACATGCGGCACATACGGCGCGCGCGGCCGAGCTCGTGCCTGAGGAAACATTGCTGTTTGTGCACCTGCCCGATGTGCAGCGGACAGGAACCCGATGGGCCAAGTCGGCGCTCCACCAACTATTGGAGGAGCCGGAAGTGCAGGAAATGATCGCAAAGCCGAGGTCGCAAATGCCGGCATTGTCCCACTGGGGAACAGAGCTTGAACAATGGCGCAAAATTAAGGCAAGGGAGGCGTTCTTTGCCGTCACTTCGATTGATGGGCCCGTTCCACAGATGATCGCTGGGTTCCAGTTTTCCGGGAGCCAATCGGCGGTTGAATCGATCATGGCCCGGCCACGGGCGGCATTGTTGGGGGCGCGTCCTGCCGGGAAAGTTGAGTTGATCCGGTCCGGGTCGGACGAGATCGAGGTATTTACGGAGAAAGAAATCACGGTGGCGCGGGTATTTCGTGGGCAATGGTGTTTTATCGCCAATGACCTTGAATTGCTAAAAAGGACACTCGAACGCCACAACACCAAGACCGCGGACAAAGCCCTTGCGGGGTC
>JAYUPM010000565.1:0-2426 GCA_043760145.1 Spartobacteria bacterium | reverse complement strand
AATCGAAGCACGTTCCCGGATCTTAACGGGTTGAAAAATTGGGATGTGGTGGGCGAGCGCGAGCGTCTTGATAGGCGATGGGAGGAGTTCCTGGCGCCGGCCCACCGGTTTATCGGGCTGGGTGACACAGCCGGTCACCTGATGGCCTTCGGCGGCAATCAAGCTCTGCAGCGTAGGCACTCCAATCTCCCCGGTCCCGATAAAAACAATCCGCATTAAAATTGATCAGACTGCCGCCTGCTCACGGCTGTTCGTTAATAGTCTTCAGAATCTCGATAAGCACTTTTACCGGTGCCTGAGTGGCGTCGATTTCCTTGAGCAGATTCGGTCCGTAAAAGTCGAGGACCGGCTTGGATTCGGCCTCGTAGGTTTCCAGGCGCCTCCGGATCACTTCGTCGTTGGCATCATCGAAGCGGTTTTCTTTCACGGCGCGTTTTTTCAAGCGGCTGATGAGGGCGGCGCGATCCGGGCATGCGAGATGAAACACTTTTTTCACGTCGATGATCCCTTCCATGATGCGGGCCTGGCCGATGTCGCGCGGAATTCCATCAAGGACCAATGCGTCGATGTCGGGCTTGAACTGATGGGAACGAACCATGTCGGCAATGCGCGCCTGCCAAAGTTGGACGGTGAGATCGTCGGGAACGAGTTCGCCACGGCTCGAATACGCAAGAAAAGCCTGGCCCAGCTCAGTCCTTGTATCGAGCGCGCGAAACACATCGCCACAGGCGAAATGAAAGAAACGCGGAATGGATCCGAGGATTTTACCCTGGGTCCCCTTCCCGCTTCCGGGCGCGCCAAAAATCAGGTAAGTGCGATATTTCATCATGGCAGGGAACCTTTACTAAAACGGATAAATCACGGGGGGCGCAAGTTCTGAATGACTTCCGTTGGAATCGCAGCCTATCCTCCCCGCCCTTTACACGTTATGGAACTACTGCTCTCACTGCTGCGCAAGAATGCGCGGACACCCATCGACGACCTCGCCAAGGAACTTAACCGCAGCGAAGAGACGGTGCGGGCACAGATTGCCGAACTGGAACGCGACGGTGTGATCCTGGGTTACCAGGCGCTCGTGAATCCGCAACGGGCGCAATCCCGGGCAGTAACAGCATGCATCGAAGTAAAGATCACGCCGGAACGTGATGGGGGTTTTGACCGCCTGGCGACGCGGATTGCGAAGTTCGCCGAGGTCCAGAGCTGTTACCTGATGAGCGGGGGCTACGATCTGCTGGTGATTGTGGAAGGCGATACGCTCCACGATGTGGCAAGCTTCATCTCCGAACGCCTGAGCAGCATTAAAGGGGTGATCTCGACCGCCACACTTTTCCGGCTCAAGACTTACAAGGAAAACGGGGTCGCTCTCTACCGCGAAGAAAGCTCCGAGCGGCTCGCGGTCTCGCCTTAAAAAGCGCTTCCTTCATGACTCTCAAGGATCAGATCGCCGACCATGTCCGGACGCTGCCCCGCTCGGGGATCCGCGACTTTTTCGAGATCGTCCAATCGATGAAAGAGGTAATCTCGCTGGGAATCGGCGAGCCGGATTTTGCGACCCCCTGGCATATTCGGGAAGCCGCCATATACGGGCTTGAGCGCGGGCATACGGGTTATACCTCCAATCTTGGGCTGCCGGTGCTGAGGGAGCGAATCGCGGAGTATGTGGAGCGCCACTTCAATGTGCGGTATGAGGCGAAGAGCGAGGTCATTGTAACGGTGGGGGTTTCCGAGGGAATCGACCTGGCATTGCGGGCGCTGGTAAATCCGGGTGATGAGGTGCTCTACCATGAGCCGTGTTATGTCTCGTATAGTCCGAGCATTATGCTGGCCCATGGGATTCCGGTGGCAGTCCCAACACGAGCTGAGGATAATTTCACCCTTACGGCCGCAGCCCTGCAGAAAAAAATCACCCCGGCTTCAAAAGTGTTGATGTTGAATTTTCCCTGCAATCCCACAGGGGCGACGCAGACCCGGGGAGAGCTTGAAAAGATCGCGAAGCTTTGCGTGGAGCACAACCTTGTAGTTCTTAGCGACGAGATTTACAGCGAACTAACCTACGAAGGCCAGGAACACACATCCATCGCCGCGCTTCCCGGGATGCGGGAGCGGACAGTATTTCTTCACGGGTTTTCGAAGGCTTTTGCCATGACCGGGTTCCGGATCGGTTATGCGTGCGCACCCGCGATTCTCACGGATGCCATGATGAAGGTCCATCAATACGCCATCCTATGCGCCAATACCATGGCCCAGCATGCGGCGATTGAAGCTCTTGAGCACGGAACCAGGGAAGTCGAGCGGATGCGCACCCAATACGAGCTCCGGCGCAATTTTATCGTGCATGGATTCAACGAACTGGGCTTGGAATGCTTCAAGCCCCTTGGCGCCTTTTACGTCTTCCCAAAAATCACCATGACCGGTTTGACCAGCCA
>JAYUPM010000564.1:0-2430 GCA_043760145.1 Spartobacteria bacterium | reverse complement strand
GCGGGTTGTCGGCGAGGGAACGCCGGAAACGCTTGCCGCGCTCAAGGAAAGTTACACCGGCCATTATCTCCGGCGCATGCTATGAAAGGGCGGACGATGAATTTATTCGTAAAGGCAATCTGGTTCGGGGCGGTGTTGAACTGCGCCCTGGACGCTTCCCATGCCGCGGATCCGCTTCTGCTCAAACAGGCCGATCAAGCGCTGCGTGAATCCATTCCGCAAGTCGCCATCTTGAAGCTCAACGCTTTCCTCGGGGATGCCGCCGATAACTCCCCGGAAGAGCGGGCCGCGGCCAGTCGCAAGCTCGGTGAGGCGTTACTCGCGGCCGGGCAACCCGTTGAGGCTTTGGCGGCAATTGAATCGCTGGTTGCAGCCGGCGATGACGCTGCCCAAATGCTGCGAGCCGATATCCTCGTGAGCGCCCAACGCTGGGAGGAAGCCCTGCCGCTCTATCGCTTGCTTGCGGCGCGCGCAGATTCCATTGGCGCGCAAATTGGCGAGGCTGAGTGCTTGAAGGCCCTGGGACGAATCGGCCCGGCGGTGGCTGTGCTTGAGGCTGCGGTTCGCAAGAAGCCCGGTCACATCCTGACACAGCTGCGACTGGCAAGCTTCTATATCGATGCAGTTGAGGTAAAAAAAGCGCGAAAGACACTGACCGAAATTCGCCCAACCAAAGGAGCCGCGATGAAGTGGAAGGGCTATCTTGAGGGCCGCCTGTTTCTCCTCGAAGGCCAGCCCGAACCGGCCCGCGTGAGTTTCAAGGAAGTGCTCCAGGACCCAAGGGAACTTTCAGAGGAAATACTTGTTGGCGCGACTCTCGGGGTGACCGATGCCCGAATCATCACGGAAGGTTACGATGCCGCGGATCGCGAAGTGGAGACCTTTATCTGGCAGAACCCGAACAGTTCCCATCTCCAGCTCATGTTCGCCCGGCTCGATGAAATTTACAGCCATCAGGACGACCCGCGCGAAGGCGAACTTCAGAAGTGGATTCAGGTTGCGCCAACCGGCCGCGCGGCTCTTGCCAGATATTACGTGGCCCGAATGCAGATCCGCTCCGGTAAACTGGATAAGGCGTCGAACACCCTTGCCGTGTTTATCCAGACTTATCCCGCGCATAAATTATTGCCCAAGGTCCACCAGTTGAGGGCGGATCTCCTCCTGCAAAAAAATGATTTTGCCGGCGCAGTCCGGGCCATGGAAGCTGCCGAGCGCCACGTCACCGATAATGAGTTGCGGGCGGAGATCGAATTGCGAACCGGGCTGGCCCAATACCAGGCAGGCGAATATTTACTTGCCGGCACGCTGTTCGAAAATGCGGCGCGGCGTTCGGTTAAATTGCGCGAGAGCGCCCTTTACAACGGGGCCCTGGCCGCGCTCAACCAACGCAACTACGAACGGTTCCTCGCCCTTTACCGCGAGTTCACCAGCAACCATCGCGGCAGCCCTTTGCGCAGTGAACTCTTTCTCGAACAAGGCCTGCTCCAGGCGCGCTCGGAGGATTTCCGGGCCCCGGAATCATTACAGAGTTTCCTCCGCCAATTTCCCAAGCACGCCAGAGTAAATGAGGCACGACTGGCATTGGCGGAACTGGCTTTGAAACAGGGCGAAGTCGAAGCTGCCGAAGGCTACCGGCAGGCATCAAATGAAGCGCAGCCTTCAACGGAGGTCAGCGATCATTCCCAATACCTTGCGATCTTTCTCCTCGATGCCCAAACACCCCGGCGCGACGACGCTATTATCGAACTCGCCACGGCTTTTATTCGGGAACGTCCACAATCCCCGTTGCTTGGCGAAGTCCGGATGAAGCTGGGCCAGATCTATTTTGGCCACGACGATTTCGCCAACGCCGAGACCCAGTTCGCCACGCTCGTCCGCGAAAATCCAACGAGTCCATATGCGGAGAGCGCCCTCTTTCTTGCAGGCCAGTCCGCCATGAAGACGATCAACACCGGCTCCGTGGACCGGGCACTTGATTTGTTTGATCAGGTCGTCAAGCGCGACGGGCCCCTCAAACTCTACGCGCGCGAGCAGCAGGCCGTCATGCAGCGCCGTCTCGACAAGGAAACCGAGGCCGTCAAACTTTATGACATCATCCTCGCCTCCCAACCGCCCCCAGACGCCGAGCTCGGTTTTGCCGCCCTCGCCGGCAAAGGCGACAACCTCCTCTCACTCGGGCGCAAGGATCCCAAACAGCTCGAGCTTGCGATCGAAGTTTTTGGGCAATTAGCAACCAGCGCATCCGTCCCCGCCGTGTGGCGCAACCAAGCCCTTTACAAAAAAGCGAAGGCGCTGGAACTGCTGGCCCGCGTTCCCGAAGCCTTGACCACTTACTACGATGTCCTCACCCCGACCACTGCCGATGGCCGCGAATTTGTCTGGTTCTACAAGGCCGGCTTTGAAGCTGCCCGCATTCTGGAAGGCCAGGAA
>JAYUPM010000563.1:0-2434 GCA_043760145.1 Spartobacteria bacterium | reverse complement strand
AACGCCCCTCCCGGAGCGTTACCAGGTCCGGCTTGGTGCCCGTGGCGAGGAGGCGACGATCGCCAGCGTGATCCTCAGTGCGTTCGCGCTCGATTTTGCGCTGGGGGAGGCGCTCCGGGAAATCCGGCAACCGCTCCAACTCCATCTTGAGGCACCGGGCGAGCGCGAGGATGTTCCCGCCCTGGTGATCTGTCATGGGCAGCGCATTATCGGCGCCTCAGCCATCGTCTCCCTTGAGGGCAGCGACAATCATCTCCTCTCCGGGCCGTGTGTTTTGATGGAATATCACAATCGCGGGTTGGGAACAGCATTGCTCCATTACTCGCTCGCGCATCTCAAGGCGGCCGGTTTCGCGCAGGCCCATGCCGTCACGAAGGCTAACTGCGTCGCCGGGAGATTCATTTATCCGAAGTTCGGGGGCACGGGCGCAGACTACGAAATTGAACCCGTCGTGGTGGCCGCAGTCAGTGAGCAAAAGTAGTCGGCTCCGGTTATGGGTGATTCTTTTCGTAACTACGAGGTCGGCGATTTCTACGATGAGATGTTTGGCGCCCCGGACCATGCCCGGCATCATTACGAGAAATTAGTCGAACGCTTCGGGGAACTGAGTGACGCGGACTTCAAAAAAAAATACGAACTGGCCTCCCAGACTTTTCTCAATCAGGGAATCACGTTCACGGTTTATAACGACGACCAGGGGACAGAGCGGATTTTTCCATTCGACCCGATCCCGCGGATCATCCCGCGGAACGAGTGGGAGCATGTTGAGCGGGGGCTGATCCAGCGCATCACGGCCCTCAACCTATTCCTGGACGACATTTATCACGACCAGCGGATCATCAAGGAAGGTGTTATCCCGGCGGAAGTCGTGCAGACCGCGAAACATTTCCGCCCCGAGTTCATGGGGTTCGATGTTCCCAAGGGGATATACATCCATATCTGCGGCACCGATCTGATTCGCGACCGGGATGGAAATTACCTTGTCCTGGAAGATAACGGGCGGTGTCCCTCGGGCGTGAGTTATGTCCTTGCCAACCGCCAGGTCATGAAGCGGGTATTCCCAACTCTGTTCTCCCATCACAAAGTCCGTCCCGTGGATCATTACGGACAGGAACTGCTCAACTTGCTCCGGTTTGTGGCGCCGAAGAATTGCCAGAACCCCTCGGAACCGGTGGTGGTGCTGCTTACGCCGGGTATCTATAACTCGGCTTACTTTGAACATTCTTACCTTGCCCGGGCGATGGGGATAGAGATCGTGGTCGGGCAGGATCTTGAGGTCAAAGAGGACGTTGTCTACATGAAGACAACCAAGGGCCTGAAACGGGTCGATGTCATCTATCGGCGGATCGATGATGATTTCCTGGATCCCACTGTGTTCCGCAAAGATTCACTCCTCGGTGTCCCCGGCCTTGTGAACGCTTACCGCAAAGGCAACGTGAACCTCGCCAACGCAATCGGCACCGGCATCGCCGACGACAAGGTGATGTATTACTTCGTCCCGGCCATGATTAAGTTCTATCTCGGGCAGGAACCGATTCTCCCCAATGTGCAGACTTACCTCACCATGTTTGAAAAGGACCGGAAGTATGTCCTTGAACACATCGAGGAACTTGTCGTCAAGAGCGCCAATGAGAGCGGCGGATACGGCATGCTCATCGGCCCGCACGCGACTGCGGCCGAGCACGCGAAGTTCCGGGAAGCGATCATTGCCGATCCCCGCAATTACGTGGCCCAGCCAGTGATCTCGCTTTCGCGGAGTCCGAGTTATTGCGGGGGCGGGGTCATTGAAGGACGCCACATTGACCTGCGACCCTACATACTTTACGGCGACAAGATCACGATCATACCCGGGGGCCTGACCCGGGTTGCGCTCCGCAAAGGTTCGCTTGTGGTCAACAGCTCCCAGGGTGGGGGCAGTAAAGACACATGGGTTGTTGACGACAACTAACTGCTCCATGCTCTCACGGGTCGCTGATTCTCTTTACTGGCTTTCGCGTTACATCGAGCGCGCGGAAAACAACGCCCGGATCCTCGACGTCAACCTCCAGGTAACACTCGACTCCGAACACGCCGGACCAGCGGAGGAACGCAAGGATTGGCTCCCGATTCTTGCAACCCTTGAAGACCAGAGCGTCTTCAACAAACAATTCGCGCACGTCAACGCAGCAACGGTCTGCGAGTTCATTACTTTTGCGAGCGAGAATCCCAATTCGATCCGCTCCTGTGTCGCGCTGGCCCGCGAGAATGCCCGGACAGTTCGCGAATATATCTCGAGCGAGATGTGGGAACGGATCAACTGGCTCTATCTATGGCTTAACGCGGCCCATGCCCGCGAGCTCTACAACAATAGCGCCATCGATCTTTACCGGCAGATAGTCGATCACTCCCATCAGTTCAGCGGCACCACCGATGCCACACTCACTCAGGGCGAAGG
>JAYUPM010000562.1:0-2434 GCA_043760145.1 Spartobacteria bacterium | reverse complement strand
TCTGGGAGAGCGCCGGGAATGTCGATGGACTCAGGTTCCACTCGCAGCAGTCGCGCAAGCTTCGCGGCGGCGGTGTAACGATCCACGACCCCCGCTGTAAGTAGAGTCGCGCCATCCCAGAGCTTGCTGAAAGCCATTTCGATTTGATCGTGCAATGGATCGCGGGCGTCGGACGCCCCGATCAAATTCCACTCCACTCCAGTAACGAGAGCTGGCCTCGACAGGTTACTGCTCCCGACCACAAAAAAACCACCGGACTCATCCATGACTCGCCATGCCTTGGGGTGGAAGGATGCCGGCGAATCTTGCAGACGCTTCATTTCGATCAGTCCGACTCCGAGCGATTGAGGAGCCGCAGCGTCTGAAGCCACGCGCATCCAACCATGCAATCGTCGCAAAGCTCTTGGATCCGTAATGTAAAGGTAATCACCAACCAGAATCCGGACCGCCGCCCCTTCTCGAAGAGCGTTGAAAAGAGATTCCTCGATGATATCCAAGCCAGACATTTGGGCAAAAGAAGCGAGCACATCAATCTGGCGCGCGCCAGCCAGCCTGGGGGCCAGCCGATCCCATAACGGATCGTGCGGGTGCCCCGTCGCCAAAGTAAAGTGCGGCGCCGAGTTCCGATCGTTCTGTCCCGGGGCGAGCAGATAATTCGCCTTGTTGGGAATCACATGGCGAACACCACCTCTTGGATCCGGCACATCCCCGAAGTAACGCGGAATCACATGAACGTGCAGATGATCCACGGTCTGCCCGGATGCTGTTCCGCAATTGAATCCAACATTGAATCCATTTGGCTTGGGAAGCAGTTCGAGCTCGAGGCGCTCCTTTACCTTGCCAACGAGTGCCATGATGGCGTGCTGTTCGGGCTCCGAGGCATCGAACCACGTTGGCACAACGCGTTTTGGGATCACCAACACATGCCCGGGAGAAACTGGGAACGCATCGTAAACGGCAAAGGCCAGCTCATTGGAAATGAGCCACTCATCCATGGGGACTTTAAGAAATGGGGAATCAGCGTCGGGCATCGGTCAAAGCGAAAGACTGAACATGTCCAGGAAAAAGGTCATCCCAAGAGTTGGGAGCTTTGCACTTTTTGGATTCTTGTTGAGGACAATGATCAGCGGGGGTGGGTTCTATTAGATCGATGCCCGGCGGGTTGTCGTGGCGGCGATGGGCTTTGCGGAATCCGTTACCAGATCTTTGCGCCAGGTCTTGATGATTTCTACGGCGGCCAGAACGGAGTGGCGGGCTTCCAGCCGCCTTCTTGGGTTTGTAGTTCCGCATTTATGCGGCAAGGGAGAACGCAAACACGAGGATGATGAAAATATTAAACGCGGGGAAAAAAAGGTCTGCCCGGCTGAAGCCGGAACTACGAACTTTAAGGAGCAACCTCTTTGCAGGTGTCGATGATCCAGGCGGTTTGGAATGGCCCCGCGTAATATTTGATTAAGCCCGAGAGTGAGGACGGAGGGGGAAAAACGGAGGTCGGAGGTCGGAGGTCGGAGGTCGGAGGTCGGAGGGGGAAAAGCGGAACGAGGACGAGGACGAAAATCGGGATGGTTCACTGCTTACTGCTCACTGATCACTGATCACTGGGGGGCGGGAAGAGTGAGAGGAATGGGGGCCATGGCGTCCAAATCGTGCAACGAAAACCTCTCGGATATGACATTGTCATGTTATTCTTGTAATGTTTGCTATAAATGTCATAGTCACGCCTGCGCATGGGTTTCCACCGAGCATTTGATCCAGTCGCGCCCAAAACTTTCGATCTCCCATGGATTCTAAACTCATCAATAGCCTCGACCATCGCCAACTCGGCGCCCACCTGAAAGCCGCGCGTAAAGCCCGTGGGTTGACTCAAGAAACAGTGGCAGCGGCGCTCGGTATTTTGCGGACAACACTGGTCGTAATCGAGAAAGGCGAGCGGCGGGTGACGCCGGGCGAACTGATTAAGATGGCGAAGATTTATGGGCGTCCTGTCAGCGAGTTTGTTTCCGAACAGCGCAACAAAGAGCCGTTCGTGCCACGGTTTCGTCTGCCGCCCGGACAACAAAACGTGACGGAGAGCGAGATCATGGCGGCGGCGATGGAACTTGAGAGTCTTGCGCGTGACTACGTTGAACTGGAGGAAATGAACGGCACGGTAATGCGCCCAAATTTTCCGCCGATATCCGCGCTCGACGTCCCAGGAGTGACTCCCGACCAACGTGGCGAGGAAGTCGCGGCCGAAGAACGCACGCGCCTCGGATTGGGCGATGGGCCCGCAGCGGACCTGCGATCCATGCTCGAGGAAGCAGTCGGCATAAGAGTCTTCTACCTTTATTTGCCGCCCAAAGTCGGCGGGCTATTTGTCTGCAACGACGTCCTTGGCGCTTGTATCGCAATTAACCGGAATCACCCGCCGGCACGTGGCAATTGGTCGCTGGCG
>JAYUPM010000561.1:0-2437 GCA_043760145.1 Spartobacteria bacterium | reverse complement strand
TGCTCCGTTCCAGCATCGAGAGCATTCTCCGCCAGTCGTTTCAGGATTTCGAACTGCTCGTGGTCGATGATGGTTCCTCCGATGTGACCCCGGACATCCTCCGTTCTTACAGCGATCCGCGGCTCCGGATTGTTACGAATGAAAAGAATCTCGGGCTCACCCGCAGCCTTAACCGTGGATTGAATGAGGCGCGCGGCGAGTTCGTGGCCCGCCAGGATGCCGACGATTTGAGCGCGCCCAATCGACTGGAGAAACAGGTCGCGTTTTTGCGCGCACATCCGGAGATCGCGCTGCTGGGCGCATCCGCGTGGCGCATGAATCCGGCCGGCAACATCACCGGCCCCAACGACATGCCGGTCACTCACGATGCAATCCGTTGGGCGAGTATCGTGGATAGCCCGTTCCTCCATACCGCCGTGATGTTTCGCCGCGAGTTGGTTATCCAACAATTTCGCGGATATGATGAGCAGTTCGCCATCTGCCAGGATTACGATCTTTGGACCCGGATCGCCGCTGTGCATCGCGTTGCCAATTTGCCCGAGCGGCTGGTCAGTATGCGGGAACATCCTTCGTCAATGACCCGGACCCAATCCGGCACCACCACCGATGAGTTCAGGCGGATTGCCGAGGCCGTCAGGGGATCGGTTTTTCCGGGGCGTCAATTTACTTCCGAAGAGCATGAGTTGCTGGCGCTGGTTCGGTTGCGTTTTCCATCAGCCCAATTACCGGCATTGCGAAAATTGATGACGGAGTTGCTGGTCGATTTTGTCGGGCGCAATCCGGCTGCGAAAAATCACCCGGATTTGCGGGCGGTTCTCTGCCGGCAATCGCTGCGGCTCGCGTATAAATTTCTGGGGACTGATTTGATGATGGCCGCGACCGACATCGCGAGGGCCTTTTCGCATTCGCCGAGGGAATGGTGTGCGCAAGCCGGAGCGGCGGTTTTCCAACCGCCGAAATAACAAGGAGCGGCGGCATCCTGCCGCTCACCATGACTAACTTCTGTCTTTCTCTTCGCAACCTGTGGCCTGTGAGATGAAGAAGAACGAGGACGAAGGACGAAGGACGAGGACGAAGGACGAGGGACGATTACTGAGGAGACGGATAGAGCCGGTAAACGCTTTCCACGCGCTGCGCCATCACGCTGCTGGAGAGTTCCGCCTCGATGAGCTGCCGGGCCGCTGCCGTCTGTCTTTGGCGGAGCCCGGGATCGCTTAACAACTGGACGATCCGCGTCGCGAACGTTTCGACATCATGAGGCTCCACAAAAAAGCAGTGTTCATTTTCGAGTAAATAATCGCGGGCCCCAACCACAGTGGAGATCACGGCCGCGGATCCGCATAGCAACGCTTCAATGATCACAATGCCGAATCCTTCAAAGATCGAAGGGAGCACCATCACATCGATGGCCGGATAGAGAGAGGGCATATCGGCGACATGTCCGAGGAACTTGCATCGGTCCGCTAATCCGAGTGTGGCGGCTTCGCGCTTGAGCATCGCTTCCTGTTCGCCGGTCCCGGCCAGGATGAAGAATGCGTCGGGATGGACCTTCACGACTTGGGCGGCGGCCTTTAGGAAAACGAGGAGATTCTTCTGGGCAGTCAGGCGCGCCACGGATCCGACGATGAACCCTTCTTCCGGGAGACCGTAACGCTTGCGTGCCTCAGCAGAAGCGTCGCGGCCCATCGGGAACCGTTTGGGATCGATCCCGTTTGGAACCACTGAGACCCGATCCGCCGGGAGACCCTGTGTCTTAACGAGAAAATCTTTGATGAAAGGGGCGACCGCGAAAACGTGTGTGCTGAATCGATGCGCAAAACGATCGGCCACCCGCATCCATGTGCAATCCGTGGAAGGCGGATCATTCCATTGATCATGGCAAAACCGGTGAGGCAATCCGAGGACGGCAGCCAGTGGTTTGCCGAGCAGGTTGGCATAGAAGAGATGGCAATGGAGGGCATCATAGCGTCCGCTGCGGATGAGCTGGGCGAGGCGGATCAGATAGACCGGATTCAACTTGGAGGGTGAAAGCGAATGCACTTTAACACCGGCATCGGTGAAGGGCGCCCACTCGACACCCTTGCCGTGGAGACACGCGACTTCATGGACAAACTCCGCCGGATCGGAGGCCTTGATGAGATCGAGCAGGGCCCGTTGCGCCCCTCCAAGGCCAAGATGATCGATCAGATGGAGGACGTGGTATTTGCGGGTCACAATGGGAGGTGAATGATGCAACGCGAGCGCGATGGTCGCAATCACGAATGCCGGGATGAGCCGGGCCGCGGTGTGAGGAGGACGAGGACGATCGAGCGCCACGCGATATTCATCGCGAAGCGTTTTGTAGTGCGGCAGTCCTCTGCCGCTTTCTTGCGCAAGGAGATGGGGCGCCCTCGCCCCCCCCCGCGATAGCATCTAACATCTGCCTTTCGGAGAAGTG
>JAYUPM010000560.1:0-2440 GCA_043760145.1 Spartobacteria bacterium | reverse complement strand
GAAATCCACGGGCAAACGAATGGAGCGGATGCCCGAGCTGCTTGAGCGATGCGTGCATGTCGGAGGCCGCGACGTGTTCCTCCGCGAAAAGGATCGGCTTCACGTGCAGACAATCGCCATGAGTCCGATCGTAAAGTTCCCGGATCAGGAGCTGGAAATCGTAAAGGTTTTGCACGCTCGGCTGGACGAGCACAAAGGCAAGATCGGACTGGATCATCGCCTCAATGGAGATCGGCGCCGGGATCTCCGGGTTGACCTGCAAAACCACAAAATCAAAGTGCCTCCCGCAATGGCTCAACAACGGCGCGATCGATGACGCGTGCCGCGCCTCACTCCCCGCCCCCAACCGAAGCTCAAAGAATCCGTCCTCATGCTCATGGATATATTTTTTGAACCGGAACTCCCCTTCCCCTTTACGCTCCAGCGTTGGCCAGTTTTCGAGGTTCGCCTTTTCCTGCGCCACCCCGATGTGGAGTAGCAGCACAGTTTGGTGGGTCAGTTTCTGCATCGCCGTCGCGAGCTTGCGGACCACCGCGATGGCATCGACCCGTGGCGAAAGTGGGAAGAGCGATACGATCCTGCGCACCGTTGCCCCGCGCCCGTATTCCCGCTCACGCGCCCGCTTGACCCTTCCCGTAACCGATTGCGCGAACCGGCCGGCAATACTCGGGTCATCGGCAAACAGGCCGCGCAACTCGGCACTCGGCAGCCGCAATAGCACGCTATGGGTCACCACCGTTACGGTGCTCCGATGCAGCTCGTAGTTCAGCAACGAACGCTCTCCAAGGGTGTCGCCCGGCCCAAATACCTCCTCCACCAAGCTCACCCCGTTGTCCCCGCGCACCCGCGATTCACAGCGCCCGCTGACAATCAGATAGATCGCGTCGCACGGGTCGCCTTCCTTAAAAACTACCGTGCCCTTGGGGTATTCCGCGAAGGCGTGTGCCGCCAGCAAACGGCCAAGGGCGCGGGTTGGGATTAATGAAAGGATCGGGTGCGGCCGGAGCACTTCCGTGTCGAGTGGGACATTGGCCAGGGCTCGCAGGAGAGCGGAACTGGCGTGGATAGACGACTCCAGAGCCCTCGGCTCTTTGGGCAGCTTCACTTTAGGCGTTCTAATTGTCCGCCAGAAATTCATTACAATAATTCATAGCAGCCCCCGCGCCATTTACCACCCTTAACGCAACGAGCGGAACGGGGAATTTTTAACGCAAAGAGCCGAGAGACGCAGAGGGTTTTTGGGGGCGGAAACGAGGCATCGGACCGATCAGTCGGATCCGACCGATCGGTCCGATCAAGCCCCCACGACGGCGATGCGCGCGTCCGCAGTTTGCACGACCTGGCCCGCCCGGATCTTGCATGCTTTGCGCAACTCGCGCTGCCCATCCACCTCGACGCCGCCCCCCGCCACCAGGGCTTTCGCCGCTCCACCGCTTTCACAAACCCCCAAGACTTTGAGCAGCTTGTGAAGCTCGATAAATTCGTCGGTCAATTGAAACTCGTGGGATTGCATCGAGGTATCCTCGCTGAACCCGGCGTCCGCCACACGCCCCAAAACGCGCAGGCCTTTACACCCATTGGAGTCAGTAAATCTGCGGTAATCTGCGGACATCTGCGTAATCTGCGGACCCGTGAGCGACGTTAGACCCCGGAATTTTACCGGATAACTCGGATGAACGCAGATAAAAAACCCGGATCGAATAAGTCAGGTGCGGCTCTCTCCCCATCCGCGATAATCCGCGACATTCGTGGTTAAAAAAATCCCCTGCCCTGAATGGAGATTCCTGCGGTAGGTTCAATGGGCATGCCAGAGCTGACTCTCACTTTTCTCGGGACGGGGACCTCGCAGGGGATTCCGATGATCGGTTGCGACTGCGAAGTCTGCCAGTCGCCCGATCCGCGCGATAAACGGACCCGCTCCTCGGTTTATATCCAGACCACTGCGGCCTCCTGGGTCATCGATACAGGAGCCGATTTCCGCGCCCAATGTTTGCGCGAAAACATCCGCAAACTCGATGCGGTGGTCTACACCCATGCCCATGCCGATCATGTTATGGGCTTTGATGATCTGCGGACGTTTTGCCCGGTCGGCGGCACGCTTCCCATCTATGGTTCCGCGGAAACAATGCGCGATCTCGAACGGACCTTCGCCTTTGCCTTCAATGGCCAGAACCGGTTCCCGACCTATCTCCATCCGGAACCCCACATCATCGACGGACCGTTTTTTCTCGGGGACACGGAACTCACTCCGCTCGCCGTGCCGCACGGGCGCGCCAAGGTTTTCGGTTATCTGTTGCGGCGCGCGGGCGAACCGTTGATCGCGTATCTGAGCGATTGTAAATCGCTCCCGGATCCTGTGATTGCGCAGATCCGCGGGGTCCGCCACCTGATCGTTGATGCGCTTCGGCACAAACCGCATGCAACACACATGAGTGTGGAA
>JAYUPM010000559.1:0-2446 GCA_043760145.1 Spartobacteria bacterium | reverse complement strand
CCGGACCGGCTGAAGCCGGAACTACGAACCTGCGCCCAGGCTAACCGGCGCTAAACAAATACGTCCCTCCGGGATACATGCACGGAATTTATCGTCCTCGTTCCCTTCTGCCTGATTACTGATTACTGATTACTGGTTTCATTGCCGAACTGAATCCTGTGCAGCCGCGAGTAGAGCGCGTTTCCAGCCAGTAACTCCGCATGTGTCCCGCTCTCGACGATCTGTCCGGCTTCGAGGACCACGATCCGGTTCGCCTTGCGGATTGTCGAAAGCCGGTGCGCGATGATGAATGTGGTGCGCCCCTTCATCAGGCGCTCAAGAGCTTCAAGAAGGAGGGCTTCAGTTTCGGCATCAAGCGCACTGGTCGGCTCGTCGAGGATTAGAACGGGCGCGTCTTTCAATAGGGCGCGGGCGATCGAGAGGCGCTGGCGTTCTCCGCCGGACAATGTCGCGCCGCGTTCGCCAATCACAGTGTCATAGCCCTGCGGGAGGCGCTCGATGAAAGGGTGAGCGTTGGCGGCCTTGGCTGCTGCGACAATTTCGTCATGTGTGGCATGGGGCCGGCCATAGGCAATGTTCTCGGCAATCGAGATTGGAAAAAGAAAGGGCTCCTGCAACACGAGGGCGATTTGGCTGCGCAGGCTCTGGAGCTGGAGATCGCGGAAATTATGGCCATCTAGGTAAACGGCCCCTTCCCACAGATCATAAAAGCGCGGGATCATTCCAACCAATGTGGTCTTGCCTGAACCCGTTGGTCCCACGATAGCCACGGTCTCGCCTGGAAATGCTTCGAGTGAGATATTTTTGAGGATTGGGGTCCCCTCGATATAGCCGAAAGTCGCGTTCTCGATTCGCACATGGCCTTTGGCGGAGGGAATGGCGATCGCATGCGGCTTGTCGGCCATATCATGAACAGTATCGAGAATCTCAATGACCCGGAGAGCGCTTCCGAAGGCGCCGGAGATGGTGGAAGAAGTTTGCATCAGCGTGTTGAGCGGCGTGTAAAGCGCGAGGAGATACGCTAGGAAAACCAGGATCCCGCCCACAGTAAGATGGCCGGCGAGCACCTCGCGTCCGCCAATCCAGAGGATGGCGGCGGTGCCAATGGCAGTGGCAAGGTTCATCAGAATCTTGAAGCGCATCTGGACAGCGGTGGTCGCAAGGACGGCCGTCATATGCGCATCCGTGCAGGCTTTGAACCGCCGCTTGTTTTCTTCCTCCCGGCAATAAGCGTGCACAGCGGGAATTGAGCTGAGTGTCTGCTCGATATGACTAAACAACGCGCCTTCGACCTCCTGCTGGCGATAACTGCGTTCCACCAACGGAGCCGTGTATCGTCGCAGCCCGAGCAGCATCAATGGGACGACACCAAGCGAGAGCAGAGTAAGGCTGTGGCTCATCTGCCACATCACGGCGAACACTGCGATCAGTGTAAATACCGAGATCAGCACCGGGAGAAACGCGCCGACCACGATACTCGCAATGCAGCCGCAATCGCTGGTGATGCGGCGCATAGTGTCGCCGAGCTGCTGGGAACGATGGAAGCTTAGGGAGAGCCGCTGGAGATGGGCAAAAAGATCGGCCGCAACATCATAGACCATCCGCCTGCCGAAGCCGGTGCTGACATGACTGCTTGCCAGGGTGAGCGCGGCATTCATCAGAAATAAGCCAAGGGTCGAGCCAACCGCCCACTGGAGAAGCGTATGCTGGGTAAGTGATATGTGAAAAAATTGCGCCCAATGGGTCACGCTCTCCGAGACCGGTTTCCCATGAAGGACGTTGTCGATGAGCAGTTTCATCGGCCATGGTTGCAAGACACTGAGCCCGACGCCGATGAATGCCCCGCCCAACACGAGCAACAGTTCCGGCCATCGCCGCAGCGCGTAAGGCAGAAGCCATGCAACCAGGCGCCGCATACTTAAATGTCCGGGTCGGCTGCTCATGTGGCGGGTGTTGCGAATTGGAGTTGGTAAAGGCGCCGATACATGCCGCCTTGTTCGAGTAATTCCTCGTGGCTCCCGGTTTCCACCACCCGCCCGCGATCCATGACAACGATCAAGTTCGCGCTCCGGATCGTGGAAAGACGATGCGCGATGATGAGGGTGGTGCGTCCTTCCATGAGGCGTTTCAGCGCCTGGAGTAATAACGCCTCAGTCCGTGCATCCAGGGCGCTGGTCGGTTCATCCAGGATAAGAATGGGCGCATCCTTGAGCAGGGCCCGCGCAATCGATAACCGCTGGCGTTCGCCCCCGGAAAAAGTCGCCCCCCGTTCGCCCACCATTGATTGATATCCGCCCGGCAAACTCACAATGAAATCGTGCGCGTTGGCGGCGCGGGCGGCGGCTTCGATCTCATCCATGGTGGCCGAAGGGCGGCCATAGGCGATGTTCTCGGCGATAGTTCCGGGGGAAAGGAACGGCTCCTGAAAAACCATTGCAACCTGGCT
>JAYUPM010000558.1:0-2447 GCA_043760145.1 Spartobacteria bacterium | reverse complement strand
CGCCACGGTTCCGCGCCCCGTTGTCCTCGATTTGACCCCGATCGAGGTCGCCTCACGCTGTCGGCATCTCCCGGGCATGATGTTTTTCGATAGTGCCCTGGATTCCAATGACCCGGCCCAGCTTTCCATTGTGGCCGCGTTGCCATCCACAATGGTCCAAGGCCGCGATTGGGAGCATCTGAAAGCAGCGGTGCACAGCCGTCAGGTGCGCTCTCCGATGGATGACGGGTTGCCACATGGATTTGCCGCCGGGTTTGTCGAATATGAGGGGAACTTCAACTTCGGTATTTACGACAACGCCCTTATTTACAGGCATGCCGATGAGAGCTGGCACGAAATTGGCCAGCTCCGGGACCGGATGAAGGAACCAGTGCCAGGCGTTGCTGAGCGTGGACCAGACTTTTCATTGACGGTCAGCCGGGACCGCTTCTGCGCGATGGTTGAGCGGGCCCAGCGATACATTGAAGCAGGCGACATTTATCAGGTGAACCTTGCCCACCAATTCCAAGCCAGTTGGCAAGGCGATCCGTTTGCATTCTACGAGGCGCTCCGGCATTATTCGCCGGCTCCCTTCGGTGCCTATCTCGACCTTGCTGGGCGCCAGATCCTTTCGACCTCGCCTGAAAGCTTCTTGAAAATATCAGGGCGCGCGATCCGGACACGGCCGATCAAAGGGACCCGCCCGCGTCGGGCCGATCCCGCTGCCGACGAACGCTCCGCGTATGATTTGATCACCTCGGCGAAAGAAATCGCGGAGTTGGTGATGATCACGGATCTTGAGCGGAACGACCTCGGGATTGTGAGCGAGTATGGGTCCGTATCGGTGAAAGAAATGCTCAAGCTGGAGCGCTACGAACAAGTCTTTCACCTCGCCTCCACGATCGAAGGACGGCTGCGTCCGGAAGTGGATCACGTCAGCGCATTGCAGGCGTGTTTCCCGGGCGGCTCAATCACTGGGGCGCCCAAGAAACGGGCCCGGGAGATCATTACCGAATTGGAAGCGGGTCTGCGCGGGATTTACACCGGGGCGATTGGCTGGTTCGGGTTTAACGCGGAGAGCCAGTTCAACATCGCGATCCGGACCGTGGTGGCGGAAGAAGGCCGGGCGCATTTCCATGTTGGGGCCGGGATCATCGCCGCCTCGGTTGCCGAAAAGGAGTGGGAGGAAACATTGGATAAGGCGTCTGGAATCCTCCTCGCTGCGGAACGACTCTCAGCTCCGGAATTTTGAACCGCAGATTTCGTCGCAGATTGACGCAGATAAAGAACCGGACCGAGATTAACCCCCCAGTTCGGACCCGCTCTCTATAACAACGCCGGTCCGGGGGAGAGGGGTGCTCCCCGCCGTCGATTCAATCGGCAAATCACCTTGCATCCGCCAGCCTCAGGTTTTTGGACCTCGATTTGGGCTCCCATCAATCGGGCCCGATAATCCATCAGATACAACCCGAGTCCCGGGCTGTTGGCGCTGGGCGCGGCAAATCCGACCCCGTCGTCGGTGATCGAGAGTGTCTGGACCCCCGCCTTCGCTTGGGTTTCGATCAGAATGTGTTGGGCGTGTCCGTGCTCGATAGCATTCCCGATGGATTCCTGGACGATCCGATAAAGATGAATTTCGGTGTGGTCATCGAGGTGCAGCGGTGGACCGACTTGGCGCACTTCGCATTCGACTTGGAAGCGTTCCCTGGTTTGGTGGGCAAAAGCCTCGAGCGCAGTTACGAGGCCGCCACTTTCGAGTTCCACCGGATAAAACCCCCTGGCCATCTCCCTCGTGGTGACCACCGTCTCGGCCATGAGACGGGTCAGGGCGGCGGCCGCTTCACTTTCGGGATGCGCCTCATTCCGCAGCTTCGTGGCGAGGACATTGCACAGGAGGGCGACCCCGGCGAGGTGCTGGCTGAGACCTTCATGCAAGTCCTGGCCCATCCTGCTTTGCTGGCGTTCGCTGATTTCCATCAACCGCCGCAGCGCTTCCTCCGCCCGTTTGCCCCGGGTGGCTTCGAGGTAAATGGCGATTCGTCGCAGGTCGGCCCGGCTCCGGAATTGGGGAGGTCCGTGGCCGGGATCGACCTGTAGGGAACCCTCTTTGCTTTCTGGCCATAGGCCTTCGAGGGCAAAGAAAAGTTGGGCAGACGCGGTTTCTGGTGGATGGGCCAACATTGGTATCGGTTTCAATAGGGTGAAACACCCATCGCCTTTTGCATGCCCTTGCGCAATCGGGGAGCAGGCTGTCTAGAGCCTCGTCAATTCCCTTGGTCGAGCCTCGGGTGGCTGGCCCCGCCCTTTTTTCCCGCATCAAACCGATCTGTCGGATCCGACGAATCGATCCGATCGCCCCCGGCTCAACCTTACAGTCCGGTGCCGGCCTGCAATGTCTGGCGTCCCTCGTAGATGACGTCTTTGTAGGTGCCACCCGATGGGATCATTGGAAGCACGTGTTCCGTGTA
>JAYUPM010000557.1:0-2450 GCA_043760145.1 Spartobacteria bacterium | reverse complement strand
CCCATGGCGAAGCGGTCGCCAGCGGGGTTCTTTTGGATTCGATTTACGCGCAAATGCAGGGGTGGATCACTTCGGAGGAACTCGCTGAAATCGGCACCGGCTTGCGCCAGAGCGGGTTCCAGCTTTGGTTCGAGGAACTCGATCTCCGTGGCCGGGACGGCGAGCGGTTGATCTTCGGCGGGCTCCGCGATTTTCAGGAACATCTTGGAGGCGAACTCTCGGTCACTTATCCTGCGGGGATCGGCGCCCGTCATGAGGTCCATGAAATCGACCTTGCCAAGATGGAACTCGCCATTCAGGAACTCAGAAACTCCTCGCTCGCACAATGATCCTGCAGCACCGCCCTCCGCTTCATCTCACGTATTGCCTGAATATCCATCCGGGCGAGACCTGGGTGGAGAATCTTGAGGCGATCCGGGAAAAGACACTTTTGGTCAAGCAACTCGTGGCGCCCGACCAATGGTTTGGGCTTGGGCTCCGCATCTCGCACCAGGCCGCGGTCGCGCTCTCCAATGACCAATCGTTGGTGGATGAAGCGCGCGATTTTTTTGCCGAGCACCAACTCTATCCATTCACGATCAACGGCTTTCCATATGGCAGCTTCCACAAGGAAGTGGTCAAGGAGACGGTCTATCAACCCGACTGGCGCTCCGCGGAGCGACGCGATTACACGATCCAGCTCGCGGATTTATTCACCCATTTCCTCCCCCCCGAAATCGACGGCTCCATCAGCACTGTCCCCTGCTCTTTCAAGCCGTGGATTACCAATGAGGACGAAAAAAATCTAATGGCCCGCAATCTCGCCGCGGTGGTCGCATACATGGCCGCTATCCGCGACGATACCGGACAGGAGATCCACCTCGGCCTTGAGCCGGAGCCCGACTGTTACCTCGAGACCACCTCCGAGATGGTTGCCTTCTTTAAGGATTACTGCCTCACTTCGGGCACTGCGGAAGTGGCCCGGATCATGGGATGTTCCCTTGGCCAGGCCGAAGAATTCGTGCGGCGTCATCTCGGTGTTTGTTTCGATACCTGCCACGTCTCACTGCAGTATGAAAACCTGCTCGAGTCGTTCCAGCGCTATGTTGCGGAGGGGATTCGGATTTCGAAGGTCCAGCTAAGCGCCGCTCTCAAAGGCGTTTCCGAACCGAGGACATGGGAGGCCCTTAGAGCCTTTGCCGAGCCGGTTTATCTCCATCAGGTCAAGGGCCTCTCAGCTTCCGGCGCGCAAATCGCCTGGTATGATCTGCCCCCGGCCCTGGATGAAGTCGTAAACTTTCCCGACATCGAAGAGCTCCGTGTCCATTTCCACGTCCCATTGTTCATCCCATCCGCCGGGGTTCTGAGCTCGACCGCATCGGACCTTACGCCGGAATTTTTCATGGAACTGCGCAAGGGCGCCTGTTCGCACCTCGAAATCGAGACTTACACCTTCGACGCGCTACCCGCCGAATTCAATCCCGGCGACGTCGTAAAGAGTATTGCCCGGGAATACTCCTGGGTGCTTGAGAACATGTAATCCGGAGGGCGCAGAGGTTAACCAGAGGGGGGATTTTGAGGGAGGATTTTAACGCAGAGGCGCAGAGACGCAGAGGTTTGAAGGGGGGATGCGCCCTTTATCCTTTTGGCTCTTTGTCCCTTTGGCTCTTTGCGAAGCCTATTTCTTCGCGTTGCTGAGCGATTTCTCAACCTTCTCAAGCTCATCGTTGTGAGCCTTGAACGTCACTCCCCAATCCGTGCCGACTGTTTTAATCTGCGGGTCCGTTGACTTCGCGGCTGTGCCCAGGACTGTCACCATCTGCTTTGTTT
The DNA here is from genome assembly GCA_043760145.1 of Spartobacteria bacterium. Taxonomy (GTDB): domain Bacteria; phylum Verrucomicrobiota; class Verrucomicrobiia; order Chthoniobacterales; family Chthoniobacteraceae; genus CAIURC01. The sequence continues at coordinate 641 of JAYUPM010000557.1, read as the reverse complement.
CTTTGGTCGCCAACTTGAGCCATTCCTTGTCGTAATTATCCCCCGACTTATCCACCTTCTCCATCTTCGATCTATCGGCCGCTCCGATCGTGCTTGGAAGCGCCTCACCGTTGGCGGTTGCCATCGTGGCCAGCGGCACCCAGACCTTTAATAGATCGCCACTCAATTTCTCGGCGACTGCCTGCGCCTCCTTCGATTTCAATTGATTGCGCTTCCCACCATCGGCGATGGAAATCAGAAAATAAATGTTTTCGAGGCTCTTCTTGACGAACGATTTGTCGGCGCTGCCGAGTGGTTTGGCCTTGGCGGCCGGTTTGTCAGCTGGGGCGGTCGTCTCGGAAAAACCGGGGGTGGCGGCGAAGAATCCGCCAACGAGGAGCAAGGTGGGGAGGAATTTGGTCATAGGTTAGGGGCTATCTTTTCGCGCAAGCCGACTGCCGTAAAGGCCAAAGACCGGGGAAAAAACCAAAGACACAGCCATCCCATAGGAAGTCGGAAGAAAGGTAGGAAGATTTGGGGTGGAAACATTTTCTTGCCTATAATTTTCCTGCCTGCGTTCCCAAAAAATCCATCGTTGAACCCCTGATGGAAGTCTCTCACTGGGTCCGCAGATTGCGCAGATTCTCGCAGATGACCGCAGA
>JAYUPM010000556.1:0-6057 GCA_043760145.1 Spartobacteria bacterium | reverse complement strand
TTTAACAAACCCCACGGTGTTATCCGGCTCGCCCCCAGCCAATAGCCATCCATCTTGAGCATGGCTGTCGGTTCCCCCGGAAAACCGATCGAACCAATCTCCTTCAGGCCTTTGCTGAGCGGGATTCGTTCCAGAGCTGGTGGGGCTGGGGCCGCCGCTGCCTGAGGCAGACTGGCTGTCGATATCTCCACCTTCGTCTGGACCTGGCCCGGCACATACCTCAGCAACCTCTCTTTTGTTAAGACATACAGAACCCCGGACTCTTCATTGAACGCGATTCCCTGGAAATCGCCCATGTTATCAATGCTTCCATGAAGAGGCACCTCCTTGATGCGGCCTTCCTGTAAAATAACCAGCCCGCTGGTGGTGGCTGCATAAAGTTGTCCCTGATAACTGGCCATGCCAAACAGCGTCCTGTCCACCGGCCGCTCTTTCCAGGCACCTTTCGGATTTTTAATGTCGAATGTCATCCATTTCCCGGCGTATCCAACGATATGATAGCGCTCCTGATGCCGGGCCATCCCATATTGCATCACATGGGTCCGGAGATCGATTGTTGCCGCAAGCTTCGGGTTGCTCAACGGCGCGTAATGCTGGATCTGCGGCCACCCATTGTATCCGACCCAAATCCCATCTGCTCCATCATGCGTTATCCCAGCCGCATACTGATCTTTCTGGGCAGTTAAGGCGGCACTTTGTGTTGCTTCGATTTTCGGGACACCTGCCTCAAGCGGGATTCGGAACAGGAAATGTCCGTGCGCCGCCCATAGATAACCCTTGGTGTAAGTGAGCCCTGAGTTATTCCGGATATGTTTGTATGGGAGAGTATACGCGGCATTGAGGGTGAACCCTTCCGCGCCGGCTGCCTTATCAACCTCGACTGAAGCGGCTGGGAGTCGGACAAACCTGTCTATCTCACCCTTCCCGGCGACGGCTTGGATCATCTTCTTGTATGCGTCGCGCAAACGCTTTTCTCCGCCAGCAAAAGCAACTGGCACCACAGGCGTCGGAGTTGTTATTGGGAAAAATCTAAGCTTCTTGTCATAATCCATCCTTTGCCGGGCTTCTTCTTCGCTCACAACAATCCCATCCACTTCCGGATAGAGAAAGATGCCGACCTTGCGATTCGCGCCAAAGAGCTGTTCGGCTTCTGATTGAGTTTCGACTTCGCGGATTTGATACTGCGCTTTGATAGCTTCGCGGACCGCATCGGCATTCCCGCTTACCTTCACAATCGCCACCAATGGGACGGGCCCTGCATCAGGCCGTTTGCCTTCCGGGTGCTGAAGAACACCGGGGCGAGGTTGCCGCAGACCGGGCACGACTTCGAACCCGAGACTTTCCGCAGTTGATTTGTTGAAATCGAGCAACACGGAAATGTTCTCGAGGTCTTTCATGCCAGGGACTAGGTGCGGCATCGAATCCAACGGCACGAACTCGATCTGTCTGCCGGTTCGGAGAGCCAGTTCTTTAATAAGCTCAATGTCCGGCCCACTCATCCCCTCGCCGTATCCGGCATGGAAAAGGCGATCACGATCCACAAGCACCCGCATCGGCCCACGCCCCATAAACTTGGCGGCAGTCGCAGGAAAATAGTAATGCACCAGTAACCCGCCCAGTATCAGGAGCACAAGCCACCCAACAATCCGCCTCAGCCATGGGGAACTGGAATTCGACATGGGGCAGTCAACTATCCGATCACCGCTCGTTATTCCAGCCCGAAAAATATGGGAATAGAGAAAGCTGCATGTCGCGCAGATTTCCGCTGCCGTTTTACTGAATTGCGCATCCGATATTCCGATTGGTTTTGTCGTGCGTGTAGTCCTCTACCGCTTTCGGAAGGGATTATGGGTGGCAAAGACTCTGCCGTTTTTTTGACGCCTCCCGACTCGCCAGATGATGATGATTCTCGATTCACACGCACCCCACAGAGGAGAGCTTTTTAACCACAGATTTCGCAGATTTGCACAGATCCGGAAACAAGGGGGGATCACCAATATTTCAGAGTGACTGCCCATAAACCGTGGACGCTGCGAGTAGTGCCTTTCTCTGCGTCCGCTTTTCCCTTTCCGCTTCCCGCTTTTCCCTTTCCGCTTTCGCTCCCAGTTTTCCCAAGGAGGGATGGCTTCCAGCCGTCCACGTTTCCCAGCGGCTGGAAGCCCCTTTCCGCTTTTCCCCTTCCGCCCTCGTCCTCGTCCTCGTCCTCGTCCCTCGTCCTCGTTTTTTCCCCATCCCCTCCGACCTCCGACCTCCGCTTTCCGCTTTCCGCTTTTCCCTTCCCGCTTTTCCCTCATGCTGCCTCCCATGATTCCTCCCTCCTCCCCATGTTGCGATGGCTTTTCACGCCGCGACTTTCTCAAGACCACACTCGGCGGCGCCGCAGCCATTTCCGCCGGCGGCCTCGTGCTGCCAAACTCCGCCACCGCCGCCGCCGGCTCCAATTCCGAGACCCTCGTCACCACGCTTTTCAAATCATTGAGTGACGAGCAGCGCAAAGGCGTATGTCTGCCATTCGACCACGCCTTGCGATCCAAGGTGGACGCCAACTGGATGATTGGAGACCCGCTCAGCAAAGTTTTCAAACCCGACCAGCAGGCAATGATCCGCGAGATCTTCCTCTCGCTCCATTCCCCGGAATACGCGCAGAAGGTGATGAAGCAGGTGCTCCATGATTCGGGCGAAGACGGGTTCGAAGGCGGCTCCTCCATCGCCCTCTTTGGCGAACCGGGGACAGGCAAATTCGAGTTCGTCCTTACCGGCCGACACTGCACCCGGCGGTGTGATGGCGATTCGGTCGAAGGCGCGGCGTTCGGGGGCCCGATCTTTTATGGGCACGCGGCGGAAGGCTTTAATGAAAAGGCCGATCACCCCGGGAATGTCTATTGGTTCCAGGCCAAGCGCGCCAATGAGGTCTTTGCGATGCTCGATGGCAAACAGCGCTCGATCGCCCTTTTGGGGGATGCGCGCCCTGAAAAAGGAAATGACACTGTCAAGCTCACGGGAAAATCCGAGGGTCTTCCCGGGATCGGGGTTGGCGATCTTTCGAGCGACCAAAAGGAGCACGTCCGCAAAGTCATGGCCGATGTGCTCGCCCCGTTCCGGACTGAGGACGCCGCCGAGGCGATGAAATGCATCAATGACGCCGGGTTCGATAAGCTGCACCTCGCATTTTATAAGAACCACGACATCGGGAACGACGGGGTGTGGGATGTGTGGCAGATCGAAGGGCCGAACATGATCTGGTATTTCCGTGGAAAACCGCATGTCCACGTTTGGGCGAGTGTGAAGGCGTGAGGGAGTGGGAGGTCGGAGGTCGGAGGTCGGAGGTCGGAGGTCGGAGGGCGGAGGGCGGAAGTCGGCCTGGGGAAAAGGGGACACGAAAAATGATGAAAAAAAAGATTTGACGACGGGATTGGGTCCTTAATAAGACTGAGTCTCAATATCAACTAGCCCACCTCATGTTCTCTAATCATACCTTCCTCGCCCGGCTCCGACCACTCGCCCTCGCCGCCCTCCTCCTCGCCTCCGCCCTCCCTGCCTCCGCCGGGGATCGCCGGTTCACTTACACTTACGAATCCACCACCGCCCCAAAAGGAACCATCGAACTCGAAAACTGGGTCACATGGCGCCATCGCTCCAAACGCGTTGGGAAAGATTCCGATGTCTTCCGGTTCCGCCATGAAGTGGAAATCGGGCTCACCGACCGCCTCCAGCTCGGCCTCTATCTTTTCGACTGGCAATATGATTCCAATGACGCGGAAGGGCACGATGCCCGCTGGCGGGATTCCGGTTTTGAGCTGATCTATTCCCTGAGCAATCCAACCACGGATTTCATCGGCTCGGCACTCTATGGCGAAATCCTTGTGGGCGAAGAGTTGCTGAAGCTTGAGGGCAAGCTGATCCTGCAAAAGAATTTTGGCCCGATACGCGTGGCTTACAACGCAATCATTGAAGCGGAGTTCGAAGGATCGCGGTGGGATAACTTCGAAGAGCGCAACGGCGAGTTCGCCCAGACCTTTGGGGTCAGTTACGACGTCAATAAGAACTTCTCGGTTGGAGCCGAACTTCTGCATGAGATCGCACTTCCCGGCTGGTCAGACGCCGAACATGCCGCAGTTTACGCCGGGCCAAATGCCTCCGTGCGTTTTGGCCGGGTGTTTGTCACCGTAACGGGGCTTTTCCAGATCACGGATGGCGAAGGCGAGCCCGATTCCCAAGTCCGGCTCATCACGGGGTTTCACTTCTAAAGGTCTGAAGGTTTCTTGCGGGCTTCGCCGGGTCATCCAGAGGCGCGAGGGAGCTCCCTCCTTCTTCATCGCGGAACTTCAGCATTGAACCCGACCCGATGCGGTGCTTTACAAGGCCCATGAAATCGTTCCTCACAAAAATCGCGTCAACCCTCGCACTCTGCACGCTGCTCGCTTCCCCTCTCCTTGCCGCGGAAGGTTGGGATGATGATTACGAAAAAGCATTGGCCAAGGCCAAGACCGAGAAAAAACTGGTTCTGCTCGATTTCACCGGCTCGGATTGGTGCGGATGGTGCATCAAGTTGGACAAGGAAGTATTCTCCAAGAAAGAGTTTAAGGATTACGCGAAGGATAATGTCGTTCTGGTCGAGGTCGATTTTCCACAGGGCAAGCGCCAGGCTAAAAAGCTGAAGGAGCAGAATGAGAAGCTCCAAAAAGAATTCTCCATCGAAGGGTATCCGACTCTCATCATCCTCGATTCTGAAGGCAAAAAAGTGGGCGAGCTCGGTTATATAGCCGGCGGCCCTCAAGCAATGATCGCGGAGCTCGAGAAGCTCAAAAAGAAGTAATTATGAGCAACGCCACCATCGATTCACCCGCCACCACGCAACTCACCCAGCTTGAACAGCTCAAGCAATTTACCAAGGTCGTTGCCGATACTGGCGACTTTGAGTCGATGCGCGCGTTTCATCCACAGGACGCGACCACCAATCCCAGCCTGATCCTTCAGGCCGCGACCAAGCCCGAATACGCGCACATCCTCGACAAGGCCATCGCTGACCGGAAGAACTCTGGCCTGAGCGGAGCCGCCCAGGTCGAGGATGTTATCGATCACGTGCTTGTCGCGTTCGGCCTGGAGATTCTCAAGATTGTCCCGGGCCGGGTCTCGACTGAAACCGATGCCCGCCTCTCCTTTGACACGCAAGGTTCCATCGACAAAGGCCGCCAACTCATCGCGCTTTATGAAGCAGCCGGCATTTCCCGGGACCGGATCCTGATCAAGATCGCTTCCACCTGGGAAGGAATCAAAGCCGCTGAGGTTCTCGAAAAGGAAGGGATCCATTGCAACCTGACCCTTCTCTTCTCCCTGGCCCAAGCCGTCGCCTGCGCCGAGTCCAAGGTCCAGCTCATCTCCCCGTTTGTCGGACGGATTTACGATTGGTTCAAGGCCGCCATGAAGCGCGATTACACAGGCGCCGAAGACCCCGGAGTCGAATCAGTCGCCGCCATTTACAACTACTACAAAAAGTTCGGCCACCAGACCGAGGTAATGGGCGCAAGCTTCCGCAATGTCAGCCAGATCGTGGAACTGGCCGGATGCGATCTACTTACAATCAGCCCGGATCTGCTTGCCAAACTTGCCGGGAGCACCGAGCCGATTGTCCGGAAGCTCGACGCAACCGCCGCGAAATCCGCCGCGATCGAGCAACTGCATCTCGACGAGAAGACGTTCCGTTACCTTTTAAACGAAGACGCGATGGCGACGGAGAAAACCGCCGACGGCATCCGCAAATTCGCCGCCGACATTGTGAAGTTGGAGAAGGTCATCGCCGCCAAGCTGTAAGCAGCTCGTCGCTTTCCGGGTTTGTAGTTCCGCATTTATGCGGCAAGGGCGCATCCCGCCCCCACTTCTTCATTTTTCATTCTGACTCACAGGCATCCCATAAGAAGTCGGAAGAAAGGTAGGAAGATTTGGGGTGGAAACATTTTATTGCCTATAATTTTCCTGCCTGCGTTCCCAAAAAATCCATCATTGAACCCCTGATGGAAGTCTCTCACTGGGTCCGCAGATTGCGCAGATTCTCGCAGA
>JAYUPM010000555.1:0-2452 GCA_043760145.1 Spartobacteria bacterium | reverse complement strand
GTTTGGCAACCGAACCCCGCACCAGGTGCATGAGGATGAAAGCAAAAAGCCGATCAGCGAGGATCCTGCATCGAGCCTCAAACGCGCCGCATGAAGATTGCGTTCCTCTGAGAAATCTGAGGTTAAAATTCCGGAGCTGCAAAGAGGTTTAACCACAGATAACTCAGATTATCGCGGATGGGGAGAATGCCGAACCAAACTTATTCGGTCCGGGTTCTTTATCTGCGTTCATCCGAATTATCTGCGGTTAAAATTCCGGGGTATGGAAAGCGCTTATAGAACCAAGTTAGGATCGGCGTCACCGACCCTTGCTTTGGCCGCGTATGCATTACAAATCTCGATGATCTGTTGCAGGTGACGACTTTCTTCCAGACTCCGTGGACTTGGCTCGGGGCGTTGCATGGGTGTTGATAAGTACGGGGGTGTTTCGCGATTCATAAAATGCCCAGTGGGCGGGTTGCTGGCATGCTGGTCCAGGCGCAGAAAGCTCTCCACGGCTTTCATTGGGGCCAATAGCTGCCCACTGCCAGTTGGTTCAGCAACGGAATCTGGACACGCTTTGGGGACAATCGGTTCCCTATCGATGGCGTTCAGTCGGACGTATGACTCACTGCGTCATGCAGCACGACTCACAGCCAAGCAACGAGTGTCACATGGGGCGCCGCACTTTCCTTCGTCTGTGCGCGGCAACCAGCGCCTTCGCAACCACCGGTTTCCATCGACCGCAAACTATCATCGCAGCGGCGCCATGTCCGGCAGTAGCCGAGTTACCAGTCCGTGTAGGATTGCCACCACTCCGCCAAGTCATTCCGGCGGTCCGACAGATGTGGAAGCAGATGCGGGATGAGCGTTGAGACAGACAGAAAGCGCCTGAGCCGACTCAGGAAAATCGGGCTTGATGATTAAGATGTAATTGCGGGTGATACGCATCTTTTTGGGACTTGCTTCCGCGCCGAAGGCGCAACCAGTCATTAGCCCAGCGGCAACGCCCTGGGTATCCGTGAAGAAAGATTCACCAGCCCTGAAATGGGCGTCACTCGGCGTCAATCCATGTCAGATGAATCCAATCGGCCCGGGGCATTTATTCCGAAATTGGCGGGTCTATGAGTTTCGCCCCTTCAGGGCGAACCCGCCTTGCGGGTAAAGACCCAGGGCGTTGCCCTGGGCTAATGACTGGTTGCTCCTTCGGCGCGGAGCGTCCGGCATCCAACTAAGAGGGGGATAAGATTGTCCCCATTAGATACCAGCGAATCAAATCCCCGGGTAACGCAGCATCTCGTCCATGCTGCGCCCCGAGAAAGTTTTAACGCTCCAATTGCTCAAGGAATATCAAGGACGGATCACCGATTTGCGGTTGAGTGCGTTCACATCGATCGAGGATGCAGCGGCGGCGATCCTCCCTGAAATGTTGGGCACATCCAATTCGCGTAAACCAACCAAGCCGCCAGACGTCATCGACATATGGCGAAGCCCGATCCGGCCGATCTACCTTCAAAACCTGACCACCTTGTCGGATACAGCCGCCATGGGACTCTCCGATCACCGTGGATATCTCGACCTTAGCGGACTGCGTTCTTTGTCTGATGGCGCTGCCGAATGGCTTTCCTATCATAAAGGGACGCTTCATCTCAACGGATTGAGTTGTTTGTCCGACAAGGGAGCCGCGGTGTTATCCAGGCGCGGAGAGCGGGGCTGGTTGTTTCATGAAGACGATATCCGGGCGGCTTCGGGCCTGATTGATAAGCTATGCAAACGGGTCAAAGACCCATCTAAAAGCAAACGCCCACCCAAAGACGGCGCCATCGAGGCGAATGTGGAGATACTTTCCGATCATCTATGGGCACAGTTTACTTCAGAAGCCCGGGAAATCATTGCTGATCCAGAGACACCTGTGGAGGCGCAGCGATCCATATTGGCTGAGGTATTCAACCAAATTCTCAGTGGCAAAAAACTGTATAAGGAATCGCGCTTCGAGAATGTCCGGTTGTCTTGTGCGACACAGCGGTTGGTATTGCGAAAGCCGACGGGGCCCGCGCTGATCAGGCTCAATCGTTTACTGCTCTGCGATGCTTACCCAAAGGAGTTGGCAAACATTCCGCCACATGGGAGTTATCTTGGCCTCAGCGGCCTGACTGCGCTATCCGACGCCGCTGCTGAGGCTCTATCCAAACATAGCGGCGTCCTTGCGCTCAACGGCCTGCTATCGCTGCCGGATGATATCGCCGAGACGCTTTCGAGCCATTTTGGCGCCCTTCATCTTCAAGGGTTGCCGACGCTATCGAAGTTTGCGGCAAGGGCGCTCTCTTTTATGGAGGGACGTCTCTATCTCAACCGTTCAATTTCGTTGTCCAAATGGGCTGCCGATGTTCTGTGTGAGCATGAGAATTCATTCATTTATCCGTCTTATGTCGGACGCAAACAATCCATCGAAAGACTCGTGGAACTAAGGTGT
>JAYUPM010000554.1:0-2458 GCA_043760145.1 Spartobacteria bacterium | reverse complement strand
ACTGGGCTTTCTTCTGCTAACTAGGCTTTCTTCTGCTTCGGTTTGTCAGCTTTCTCGATAAGCTTGACATTGGAAATGTGGATGGGGCCCTCGAGCTCGGCAATCGAGCCCTGGGGATTGTCCTGTGACTTCTTGAGGTGTTTCTTGATCATCCGCACACCTTCCACCAGCACTTGCTGTTTCTTGGGAAGGATCTGGAGCACCGTGCCGGATGCCCCCCGGTGGTTACCGGTGATCACCTCAACCTTGTCACCTTTATTAACGTGGAACTTGACTCGATTCATTTAAAGCACCTCCGGAGCAAGCGAAACGATCTTCATGAAGTTCTTTTCGCGTAATTCACGGGCAACCGGCCCAAAGATACGGGTCCCGCGTGGGTTCAGATCTTTATCGATGATCACAATCGCGTTGTTGTCGAAACGAAGATAACTGCCGTCTTCCCGCGAGATCGGCTGCCGGGTCCGCACGATTACCGCACGCACCACGTCCCCCTTTTTTACAGTGCCACCACTTGAGGCTTCCCTAACATGGGCTGTGATCACGTCGCCCACACGGGCTTCGCTCTTGGCTCCCTTGCCAATCACGCCAATCATCTTGGCCATGCGGGCGCCGGTATTGTCGGCAACGTCTAGTCTGGATCGGATCTGGAGCATAACTAGTGTTTGATTATTTCAACCAGGCGCCACCGCTTGAGTTTGCTCAGTGGTCGAATTTCCATGATCCGGACCGTATCACCGATCTGGGCCTTGGATTCTTCGTCGTGAACGTAAAAGCGCTTAACCTGCTTGACGATTTTGCCAAATTTGGGGTGGGGCACGCGTGAGACTGTCTCTACGACGGCGGTTTTCTGCATCTTGTTTGAGACCACCTGGCCGACCCGCTCTTTTCGCAGGGCCCGGGCCGGGGCGGTCGTTTCTGTTTTAATTTCTTCGCTCATGACTTACTTGGCCGCCTCCGTGGCGTTGGTCTTCTGGGTGAGGACAGTCTCGATCCGGGCAACTTCGCGCCGGAGCGTGCGCAGGTAACTCGGCTTCTCAAGCTGTCCGCTTTGTTGTTGAATCCGAAGGTGAAAGACCTCCTCCTTGAGCTCGCGCTTGCGGGCCCCAAGTTCGGCAACGTTTAATTCACGAATCTCTTTGGTCTTCATACACTAGGCCGCAGCTCGGTGCCGCGTTATAAATTTGGTCTTGATTGGAAGTTTGTCCGCAGCCAGCCGCAGTGACTCCCGGGCCACTGACTCCGGAATGCCATCGAGTTCAAAAAGAATATTTCCAGGCCGCACTGTCGCAACCCAATACTCAGGGGCCCCCTTGCCTTTGCCCATTCGAGTTTCCGGGGGGCGGGCCGTCACCGACTTATCCGGGAATATCCGAATCCAGAGTTTCCCTTTGCGTTTCATGTTGCGCGTCAATGCCACACGAGCCGCTTCGATCTGGGTGTTTGTGATCCATGCGCGGTCAAGCGTCTGCAACGCGTATGCGCCGAAATCGATATTGATGTTGCGCGTCGCGGTTCCCGAGCGGCTTCCCCGCTGGGTCTTGCGATACTTAACACGTTTGGGCATCAAGGGCATAAAAAGGTCTCCTAAAGGTAAATTATTACGGGATTAAACCGCGGCTTCGGCGGGTGCCGGCTTCTCCTGTTTCTCTGCGGTTGCCACCTCGGGCTTCTTACAAATCCAGCACTTGACGCCGATCACACCGTAAGTGGTGTGCGCTTCCGCAAATCCATAATCAATTGGGGTCCGAAGAGTATGCAGAGGAATCTTCCCTTCGCGATACCACTCAGCCCGACTGATCTCCGCGCCACCAAGGCGGCCGGCACACCGGATCTTGATTCCATCCGCCCCAAAATCCATCGTTGTCTGAATCGATTTCTTCATGGCCCGGCGGAATGAAATCCGGCGTTCCATCTGGAGGGCGACATTTTCGGCGACCAATTGTGCGTCCAACTCAGGGGTCTTGATTTCCTGGATGTCGATTTTCACCGCTTTCCCGCCTGACATCTTGCCGATGTCTTCTGTCATCTTCTCAATCTCAGTGCCCTTGCGGCCAATTACGATCCCTGGACGTGCTGTGTAAATAGTGACGCGGATGCTGTTCCACGCCCGCTCGATGACGATCCTCGCCACTGCCGCGAGACGCAGCTTGTTTTTGACATAAGCCCGGATCTTGAGGTCCGAGTGCAAAAACTCCGGCAACTCCTTGGGTGAGGCAAACCAGCGTGAACGCCAGTCGCGGCTGACCGCGAGTCGATAACCAATAGGATTAACTTTCTGACCCATAACTTATTCTTTTGTCGTGGTTTCGGCAGACGGAGTTTCAGCCTTGTTTGATGGTTTCCCGGTATTACCCGCAGCTTTACGGCCTGAAGCTTTTCCCGCTTTTTTCTTCGCGTTAGCCCGCTTGGAAGCGCGGGTGATGATCTCTATCTCGTCCGTAAGAATGATCCGGATATG
>JAYUPM010000553.1:0-2465 GCA_043760145.1 Spartobacteria bacterium | reverse complement strand
CTTTATATTTACTGTCCTGATGCAGCAGATCGGTGGCCCGCAACCGGAACTCGAGCGCCTCGCGAGCACTTATCTCGCTTTCCTTTGGTATGCCTTCGACGCCAATACGTGCAGGTTCCGCAATTTTATGAACCATGAGCGCAAATGGCTTGAATTGCATGGATCCGAGGACAGCCATGCGCGCGCCCTTTGGGCGGTCGGCACTGCGTTAGGGCGTTCAAATAATGAGGGGCATCGCAATCTATGCGGGCTCCTGTTCCAGCGCGGACTTGGCCCGGTGGAGCGCTTTAGTTCCCCGCGGGCATGGGCGTTTGCCATCATCGCCATTCACGAGTATCTGCGGACTTTCTCCGGGGATCGCGTGGTAAGCCAGACTCGTGATGTGCTGACAACTAAACTCACTGATTTGTTTCGGGCGAATTCGGCGCCCGGGTGGCAATGGTTTGAACGGATTGCCACTTATGACAATGCAAAGCTTTCCCACGCCATGATTCTCAGTGGCCACTGGACTTCCCACCCGGAGGTTCTCGCAATCGGCCTCGACTCGCTTCGCTGGCTCCTGGATGCGCAGACCGCGGAGGCCGGGCACTTTGCTCCGATTGGTTGTCATGGCTTCTGGACGCGTGGTGGCGAGCGGGCCCGCTTCGATCAACAACCACTGGAAGCGCAGGCGATGGTCTCCGCGTGCCTGGAGGCATTCGCCGTAACTCGCGATGAATTCTGGCACAAGGCAGCGCGCCGTTGTTTTGAATGGTTTCTTGGCCGCAACGATCTTGGTCAGCCTCTTTACGATCCGACCACGGGAGGCTGCCGCGATGCGCTGCTCCTGGATCACCTCAACCAAAACCAGGGGGCGGAATCTAGCCTGGCGTTTTATCTATCATTTGCCGAACTCACGCATGCTGAGGGGGCCCAGATCACCATCATACACTCATGCGCAGCTTGAACATCATCCCCTCGGGCGTCACCTTCCGGCCAGACAGTTCCCGTGTGCTGATCCGTCCTTTTATTCCCGGGGATTCCGCACGCGTGATTAATATCATCGGGCGCGCCCTTGCCTTGAGTGAAGCGGAGTGCGTGGAGCAACTTGAGGCAGTTGGCGCGGATTTCAGCAGCCGCCATTTTGATATTCGCGCGGTCTGGCGAAAGCATTTTGAGAAGGTCAAGGCGCATGTGTTCAGCAGTCGCCCGCTCTCCGAGGCCCGCCAGCTCTATATCGGGGCTCTTTTCTCCGGGGAATACGCGCTCGAATCCGCCGCCCTCTTTAATCCATCCATTGTGGCGCATCCGGACCAAACCGGGCTGGCTTCCGATGAATTGCGTTTCATCCTGAGCCTGCGCGCAACTGGCGAGGGGCATATCTCATCCATTGAGTTCCGGTGCGGAATAATTCATGCCGATCATTCAATAACAGTCGATGAGCCATCGCGGTTTGTGACGGCCCCCGCGATCAATCCAAACCCGACTTATCGGAAAAGCACGTTCCACCACAAGCTGATGGAGATGGGTTTTGAGAACGATTGGTCAACTCAAGTAATGGAGGCGCTGGGCGACACATTCATGCTTCAAGAGCTGGATAAATCGATGCAACGCGTGGCCAGAGGCAAGCAATCGCTTCCACGCGAGATGCAGCGCACGATGGAATGTGTGCGCTGGCTGGCGGAGTCCAATTACCAGGTTCATTTTGACCCAGCTGTGGCCGTCTCTGAGCGCATTATTTTCCCGGTCTCATCAAACGAAAGCAACGGCATGGAGGACGCCCGTTTCGTTCGCTTTGTCGAGGACGATGGCAGCGTCATCTATTACGCCACTTACACCGCTTACAATGGCCGGGCCATCCTCCCGCAACTCCTTGAAACGACTGACTTCCTCAACTTCCGCGCCCTCACACTCAATGGACGCGCGGTGCAAAACAAGGGGATGGCCTTGTTCCCAAGGCGGATTGATGGGCGATACGCCATGATTTCGCGACAGGACGATGAGAACCTTTTCCTGATGTTCTCCGAGAACCCGCATTTCTGGAGCGACCCACGGTTGCTGCAGCGGCCGGGGCAGCCATGGGAGATGGTGAAGATCGGGAACTGCGGGTCGCCGATTGAGACAGACGCTGGATGGCTCGTGATAACCCACGGCGTCGGCCCGATGCGCAGATACTGTATCGGGGCGATGCTGCTCGACCTCAACGACCCTTCAAAAGTGCTTAGTCAACTGAGTGAACCTCTCCTGACGGCCGTTGGAAACGAACGCGAAGGTTACGTGCCAAACGTGGTTTATACTTGCGGCGCGTTACTCCACAACGGCCGCCTGATTCTTCCATATGCCCAAAGCGACACGGCCTCGACGATTGTAACGATCGAGATAAGGGAGTTGCTCGCATTGCTGGATGCGTGATGATTCGACGTGGCAGTGTCCCGCCTCTATCAGTCCGATCAGTCCGATCTCCGACTTCCGACCTCCGACCTCCG
>JAYUPM010000552.1:0-2472 GCA_043760145.1 Spartobacteria bacterium | reverse complement strand
CGCTGATCAGCGCGAACCGACGACCAACCTTGAATGGGTTTGCGCTCACCTGCGGGCTGGAGGCGCTGTTGATTGCCATCCCGTTTGCGCTCGGGGATCGATTGGCGTATCTCGCACTCTTGTTGCGGTCCCTCGGAGCGGTCGGTTTTTCCGGGCAAGTCCTGGGTTGGGCAATCGTCGCAATCGTGGTGGTCTTGCCTGCCGCAATTATGGCGGGGTATCAGTTTCCGATGATCATCGCCTTGCTTGGAAAAGGTCGATCAAAGGTCGGACGCCAAACCGGCCATGCATACGCCGCCAATACATCGGGCGCGATTATCGGATCACTTGTGGGCGGGTTCGGTTTGCTGCCGATGCTGACCGCGCTTGGGGCTTGGAAAGCGGTAACGATTGTGCTCGTGATTTTATCAGTCGCTGCGGTCATGGTCGGAACTTTGAGGCGGGAACGGCTCTCGGTGCCTGCTCTGATCGCCGGCATTTGTGCGCTGGTGTCGCTCCTTGCCACAGGACCCACCGCGGCATGGAGACACAGCGGGATTGGGGCCGGGCGCTCTGGGCTATCCGGTGAATCCAATCAGAATGTCATCAAGGATTTTGCGAACCGGCAGCGGCGCACCGTATGTTGGGAGGCCGAGGGAGTGGAGAGCAGCGTGGCTATATTAAACGGTTCGAGTTACGCGTTTGTGATTAATGGGAAAGTGGATGGAAGCAGCCGGGGCGATGCGGGCACCCAAGTCATGTCCGGGTTAATAGGAGCGATATTGCATCCGGCCCCGAAACGGGCGTTGGTGATCGGATTGGGAACAGGGAGCACGGCCGGATGGCTGGGAAGCATCCCGGGGATGGAGCGAGTGGACGTGGTGGAACTCGAGCCTGCTGTTATTGAGATGGCTCGGCTCTGTGCCCCTGTAAACCAGAACGTCCTGCAGAATCCGAAGGTCAAGATTCATATCGGGGACGCGCGTGAGATGTTGCTCACCACCACAGAGACATACGACCTGATTTTTTCCGAGCCGTCGAATCCGTATCGGGCCGGGATAGCGAGTTTGTTTACCGTTGAGTTTTATAAGGCGGCGACAAAGCGGCTGGCCCCGGGCGGGATATTCATGCAGTGGCTGCAATCGTATGAGATCGACAGCCAGGCTGTTAAATCGGTTTACGCAACCTTTGGCAGTGTTTTTCCGCACGTTGAAACGTGGCGGACACAGTCAGTGGATTTGCTGCTCGCCGGGACCCGTGAGCCGGTCCAAATGAACGCGGATGTGCTTCGTGAACGGATTGCTGCCGAGCCTTATAAAAGCGCATTGACCAGCGCATGGCGGGTCGAATCGCTTGAGGGTTTTTTGGCGCACTATGTTGTGAACGACAAGTTCACGCGGGCCGTGGTGGCGAGCGGGGTGGACGTATGCACCGATGACAGGAACGCGCTTGAGTTTGGGTTTGCGCGGGGAGTCGGCCGTCTTCAAGGAGCCCGTGTGGGCGAAGAGATCATAAAGCTCGCGACCCAGGCGAAGATCAACAAGCCCGAGATCGCAGGCGAAGTAAACTGGGATGATGTTGCCGGCCAAATACAGACGATGGACGGACTCTTGCATGATGCAGGGATGGCATTTATTCCCGGCGAGAACCCGACGCGCAACATGCACCGGACTTTGATTGGATTATGTGAACAGGGCCAGTGGGCCGAGGCGAAGATATGGATAACGAAGAATGCGATGGAACCGCTTAACAGTTTCGAGTTGCACATGGTGGCATCACTTTATGTGGCTCTCGGTGATGACAAAGCCCTTGAGTATATCGATAAACTTCATGCAATCCGGCCCGCTGATGCGGATGCAATTCGCGCCCACAGGCATGTGCAACGCAAGGAATGGAAGGAAGCGGGGGAACTCCTTGAAAAAACATTCGTGGCGTGGCGGACAGAGCCATGGGCCCAGCCAAAAACGATTAGTGCCGCAATCAATGACGCTCTGACAGTTGCATCCCAGGCTGGCGACAAGGCATTGGCGAAGCGGCTCTTCGATATCCTTGGTGAGCCGTTTGCCGTTTCACTTGAGAACGAGACCCGCCTTTTGGCCCGGATCAATCTGACGAGATTCGTCTCCGACAAGCCGCTAAACGAAGAGTTGCGCAGCGCAATCGATGCTTACGGAAATTACCCGCTCTGGCGTCCCGGATTTCTAGAACTCCGTCTCCGGGTTTACCGGGAATTAAAAGACCCAAGAACGGACCAGGCTTATGAGGATCTCCTGGAGCTGCAGGAAAACGAGGCGGTCCCATTGGAAGAGGGCTTAAAGCTCAAAGATGTTGCCCCGGCGATAACGACTAAAAGCGCGGGGGACAAAGAAGATAGTGTTCCGCCCAAAGACTAACGCACCCAGAGAACTGAACCCGCCGGAGGGAGAGAGGAATTTAACCCAGAGAACTGAACCCGCCGGAGGGAGAGGGGAATTTAACGCAGAGACGCAGAGA
>JAYUPM010000551.1:0-2472 GCA_043760145.1 Spartobacteria bacterium | reverse complement strand
CCGCTGCGCGGAGAATAGCGGCGGGGCTTGTGCGGGAGCGGCTTGCGAGGCCATTCACGACGACGCTGGAGCTTGCGCAGGCGGTGGAACGGGTGGTGCCGCGATATGGCAAGAGCCATCCGGCGACGCGTGTGTTTCAGGCATTGCGAATCTCGGTGAACCGGGAGTTGGAGGTTCTTGAGGTGGGGTTGAGAAAGTTTTCGGCGCGGCTGGCGGTGGGGGGACGGTTTGCGGTGATCACGTTTCACTCACTGGAGGATCGGATCGTGAAATTATTTTTTGCGCATCGGAGTCTTGAATGGCTGGACCGTCCTGAGTGGCCGGCGCCGCGGCGCAACCCGGATTATCAATTTAAAAAAATCACGCGCAAAGCAGTGGTGGCGGGAGTCGCGGAGGAGCGTGCCAATCCGCGATCGCGCAGTGCGAAGTTAAGAGTCGTGGAAAAAATCTAAGTTGCCATGGGAACAAATCGCCTCCGCCATCCCAACTCGGTCCCGCTGGGCGCAATCGCGACCTGGGTGATGGTCTGCGTGTTCATAGGGGGCGCCGGGATTGGATATGTCTACTTGAAGAACCAGATTCACGCGAGCGGGGCGAAGATCAAGACACTGGAACGGGAGCTTGCGGATCTCGGGACACAGGATGAAGTGATTCGGGCAAAGATAGCGTCGCTCTCGTCACGGGCGGCATTACAGCGCCGGGTGGATGAAGGGTTCATCAATTTGATTCCGATCTCAGATCATCAACTGGTGCGGGTCGATGAAGTCCGCAAGGAGGGAAATCATTTGCGGGCCGTTGCCAACGAAAGGAGCAAGGAATGAACTTCAGTGCGAAAACGCGGGTAATAGTGATATGCACGGCTTTTGTTGCGTGTTTTACCGGGTTCTCGGCGCGACTGGTTTATCTGCAGGTCGCGATGCGCGATGAGTATTCGGCGAAGGCGGCGGAGAAACATATTAACCGGGAACCGATTTACGCGAAGCGCGGGTCGATCCAGGATGTGCATGGGGAATCCCTTGCGCAGAACGAGCCAACCAAGACCGTCATCGCTGACGGATCGCTAATTGAGGATCCGGCAGCGGTGGCGCGGTTGCTTTCAGCGGCCCTGGGAATGGCCGAGCCTTTGCTCAACGAGAAACTTGCGACACAGCGTGATTCCAAGACCGACGGGACAAAGGTTCCATCCCGCTACATTGTGTTGAAAAAGAAAGTGCCTGAGAGCGTTGCGACGCAGATCGCGGCGGGGATGAGTGCCAGCAAATTGCGGGGCATCCGATTTGAGCCGGATTGCGAACGGATCTATCCCAATGGGGAGATGTTATGTCACGTCGTGGGATATGTGAACAATGAGAACGCCGGGGTGGAAGGGATCGAGCGGACATTGGACAATTATTTGAAGGGCCATGACGGGTTCCGTTTTATTGAGCGTGATCGGACGGGGAGGGAGTTGGTTCCCTATCGCGGCCAGGAGCGTGCGGCCCGGGACGGATTTCATGTGCGGCTAACGATTGACATGGGTCTTCAGCAGATCGTCGAGAGTGAACTGGAAGCCGCCTGCAAACAGTTGAAGCCCAAGATGGCCATTTGCATCCTGATGCGTCCCCAGACCGGCGAGATCCTGGCGATGGCGAATCGGCCGAACTTCGATCCCAATGAGATAGAGAAGAGTCCGGAGGAGGCGCGGCGGAACCGTGCGATTACCGACATGGTGGAGCCGGGCTCGACCTTCAAGATCGTGACCACAGCGGCGGCATTTCAACAAAAGGTGGTGAACAAAAACACGATGATTTTTTGCGAGAACGGGTCGTTCACTTATGGCGGGCGGATTTTGCACGATCACCATGCGTATGCGGACCTGTCGGCGGGCGATATCCTGATTAAATCGAGCAACATCGGGGTGGCCAAGATGGGGATACAGTTGGGTGACCAGAAGCTTTATGAGTATGTGCGCCGGTTTGGGTTTGGGGAACGGACAGGGGTGAATCTGCCGGGTGAGATTGCGGGCGTGGTGCATCCGCCGCATCGCTGGAGCAAGGTATCCATTACACGAGTGCCGATGGGGCATGAAGTGGGGGTGACGCCACTGCAAGCGGTGACAGCGATGGCGGCAATTGCGAATGGGGGCCGATTGATGCTGCCGCAGATCGTCCGTGAAGTGGTGGATAACGAGGGGAATATTATCCAGGGCTTTCAACCGACCGAGGTGCGCCGGGTTGTTTCCGAAGAAACAACCCAAGTGGTCCGCGACGCCCTGATTGAAGTCGTCAGTAAAAAAGGAACTGCGACCCTTGCCCATGTCTCGGGATTCAAGGTCGCCGGCAAGACTGGGACCTCCCAAAAGATCGGGCCGAACGGGACATACGAAAAAAAGTATGTTGTCTCATTTGCGGGATATATGCCGGCTGAGAATCCGGAGTTTGTGGCGCTTGTCATGTTTGACGAGGCGCAGACCAAGCCGAACCAGAATTACGG
>JAYUPM010000550.1:0-2474 GCA_043760145.1 Spartobacteria bacterium | reverse complement strand
TGGCTTGAAAGGTTACCATGGCCGCATTGGTGCCCCCGGCCGTCCCCGTGATGTCCATATTCGCAATGGAAAGCGGCGCTTTCAGTCGGATACTGGCCACCCCATTAATGTCGGTTCGCACAGACCAGCTATCTTGGAAAGGAGCGCTGGAATTCGGCTGCAATTGGCCCCCATTATTAACTGCGAAAGTAGTCGAAATATTCCAGAGAGTAACCCCCTGTGGATCGGTGATCCGAACCTTCAATGTTTTGGCGAAGATATCGCCCAAAGCCGCTCTCTGCTTGTCGCCATCGGCGATCGTCACCACTGGCATAAACGGAAGATTAACTCTCGGCGGGATCGTCCATTCATCCGGCAAGCCGACACCATCTTCGTTCCCCTCTTCATCAAGTAGGCCATCTTCAAAATCTGGAAGTTTATGCGACAGGAGCTGGAGATCCCAAACTTTATAGGGGATCGGCCGAAATAGCGTTGAGAGTTCATCCGTGATCTGGCCGAACTCA
This sequence comes from Spartobacteria bacterium, assembly GCA_043760145.1. Classification (GTDB taxonomy): domain Bacteria; phylum Verrucomicrobiota; class Verrucomicrobiia; order Chthoniobacterales; family Chthoniobacteraceae; genus CAIURC01. The sequence continues at coordinate 1,971 of JAYUPM010000550.1, read as the reverse complement.
TTACGACCCCACGTCCAGACTTCGCCTTCGATCACAGCCACAGAGTGCGCCCTTCCAGCAGAGATCGCGCCGATCCCTGAGATGCGTGAAACCCGAACGGGAGTCAACTTGGCCGCCAGGATTGTGTCATCTCCGAGCTGCCCGAAATCGGGTCTATCGGTCGAAGAGCGCTGGACCAATGCGCGATTGCGGCGCGAGGCCATGTCGTGGCCAGCCCCGCTGAAGCCGGCAGACGACTGCGCGACAAAGGCATCTCCCAAAAAAAGCAAAATCAGGAGCAGGAGTGAATTTAGGAACCGCGATATTTTCAAGTGAGGATCTGGTTCTACTATTATCTATTTATCGAGCTGAAATTTAGGCAGCTTCCGGGCTTCATTGCAAACTGCAGGGCCTCGGTGTTCGGGATCAGGCACCCGAAAAGCTGGCGCATCCGCCGACATCTTATCTGTTGGATAACTGGGGCACGAGAGGCATGGCCGCTGCTTATTGTAGAACACGGTAGTTTCAATATTCTAGTGCGTCGTAGTTGGGGGCGACTTCATCAATTCGGGAGTGACCAAGAAGTCAGCGAGGAGCGCGGCGACATCATTGCAGATCTTGGTTGAGTCGATTTGCAATCTGTCCAAGACGGCGACGATGCTTTCAATTAATAGTCTCACTGTTTCTTGGCACGCCTCAGGAGTGTGGTAGTCGCGGTTTTCGTGCGGCAAAAAGATCGTAAACTCAACGTCCTTGGCTCGTTTGAACACCGTCGGGCCCACTATCTCTGGCCTTTGGTTTTCCGACTTTGCGCTAATGATGAATCCCAAAGTAAAATCACCGGGAAAAGAGTTTCGAAATTCATCAGAAGAATCGACTCGCGAAGTTAACTTGTCGCCGAGCCACTTCTGAAAACGTAATGAGAACGGAAACGAGACGCCGGCTCTAATATAGATTTGCCCGATATAGATTTTCATTTCTTGTAACTCTTTCGATTACCCGGAGGAACTTCACCGGTTTTCTGGACAATTTGCTTGATTCGAGCGTTTTCGGCTGCCTTTGCAGAAGCCGTGGTTGTTACACCAAGGTTCTCAACAACTCGCCCCTCCACATTTCCCTTCCCGTAAACATCTAGCAATTTTCTTACCTGTTGATGAAGGCGCGTTGGTAATCCAGAGGATTTCGTCACACGGTCCAAGTCCGCTTTACCTACTTTCTCTAATCCTGCCGGAGTCTCGATTTCGTAAAGGCCAAAGTTGGATGTTGCGTCGTTGGTGTTGAGGTTTGCCTTCTTAAGCTGCGCTGTCTCGTCCGCCACATTCTTCGCAGTCTTTTGTCCTACTTCTTGAGTAACGTTGGCAGCGACGTTATCGGCACGCCCAGAGAGAAGTCCGGTGAGCTTGCCAAGATTTCGGCCAGCTTTTCCGACTTTGCCAAGCACAGGAAAAACTTCCGCGGCTCCTAAAACCGTAGCCGCACCAGCTTCAACACCTGCCGCGATACGATCACCCGTACTCGCATTAACATCACCCGCGCGTGCCGACGAATCTCTGATTGCATTCCGGCTCGCAACCGGATCAGGCATCAGATCGCCGACGGTATTAACAATTCCGTCCATAAACCAACCCCTGCCGGAGTCCATCCATCCTATCGTCTCATTAAACAGCCCATCTGGGTCAAACTTGCTCCACGGGTTTTGGCCCACGTAAGTATAAAGATTCGGACCGTCTATAAACCCTGCCGGGTCACGTGTGATGAATGTTCCTGTTTCCAAATCCCTGTATCGGAACCCTTCGTTCAGCAACCCTGTTGGGTCCTCTTCCTTTGTATTCGCCCGCTGCCTGTCAAGATTATCACCAGTCTCCTTTGAGCGCGTCCCAAAGGCGCGATAAGTGGCAAGATAGGTTGTGTCTCCGGAATTGTTGGTCTTTGCGACAACATCCCCCCGCGCATCATAGTGATTGAAGCTCGGAGTATTATTTCGCAGCGAGT
>JAYUPM010000549.1:0-2475 GCA_043760145.1 Spartobacteria bacterium | reverse complement strand
CGATCGGTCCGATTAAATCCCCCTCCGACTTCCTAGACCAGGCGGAACCGGGCGAGGTCCTGGGAGTCAACAATCCCGACAGGTCGGCCATCCTCATCGATCACAACAAGATCGTCGATCCGATGTTCCTTGAGGATATGGAGCACTTCCACCGCCAATTTATCGTGTCCCACCGTGATCGGGTTTCTGGTCAGGAAAGTGCCCACCGGGGTTTCGCCGATGGCCGGGTTCGCCTCGAACTGCCGGGCAAAATCGCCATGTGTAAAAATGCCGGCCAATTTTCCGTCCCCATCCACGGCGACGGCGGCCCCTGTATGACGCTGATTCATTTGGTGAAGCACCTCCCGGACCGGCATCGCAGGGCTTACCAAGGCCATTTGCTCACGGCCTCGCATGATTTGATGGACCTTGAGAAGCAGGCTCCTGCCGAGCCGTCCGCCCGGATGAAACTTTGCAAAGTCATCCTTCGTAAAGCCGCGGGCCTCCAAAAGCACCATGGCAAGCGCATCGCCCATCACCAGCATTGCGGTTGTGCTTGAAGTCGGCGCGAGATTGAGCGGACACGCCTCCTGTGCAACGCCGACGTCGATATGGACATCGCTATTCTGGGCTATGAACGATTTCGGGTTGCCCGTTAAAGCGATGATCTTCACCTCAAACCGCGCCAGGGCCGGCAGGATGTTCACCAGTTCATCGGTCTCCCCGCTGTAACTGAGCGCCAATATCACGTCGCCATCGGCCACAACCCCCAAGTCCCCGTGCAACGCGTTTAGTGAATTGAGCACCACCGCCAGCGAACCGGTGCTCGTAAGCGTGGCGGCGATCTTCTCACCGATGTGCCCGGATTTTCCAACCCCGCAAACCACAATCTTCCCGCGGTTCTCGACGCAGGAAAGCAGGAGCTCGATCGCCCGTTGGAACGACGAATCGACGCGGCCCTCCAGCCGCTGGAGTTCGCCGATCTCCAAGGCAATCACACGCCGCGCGGTGGCTAGAACGTCAAATGTAGTTAGGGAGGAGTCCACAGGAGGGGCGGACCCTAAATCAGGGGACAGAGAAGTCTCAAGGCGGAAGTCTGGTGCCTTCGTCCTTCGTCCCTCGTCCTTCGTCCCTCGTCCATCGTCCTTCGTCCTTCGTCCTTCGCCCTTCAGACTTCAGACTTCAGACTTCCGCCCTCCCGCCTCCGCCTCCGCCTCTTCTTCTTCGCGGAAGTGAATGAGCAACTGCCCCAATGCATCGAGCGTCGCTTCCGCATCCGGGCCGATGGCTTCTATAATGATATGCGACCCGCAATTGAGATTGGCGCTGAGCACCTCAAGGATGCTGGTTCCCAGAAAATGTTCGTTGCCCTTGCGAATAGTGATCTCGGATTGGGAGCCCATGGCGCAGCGGACAAACTCTGCCGCTGGGCGAGCATGGAGACCGAGTTCATTGACAATTTCTACTTCTCTCCGCATGAGGAAGGTTATTATAGCGTCAATTGCCCGCCGTTTCGAGGGACGAAGTGAATATTCCACAAACTTTTTTTCATCCCCCGGACGAGGCGACCTCCCCCGCAGACGATCGACGCCCTCTGGTTGCCGCCTATATCGTCACTTTTTTGAAGCCGGAGATGCTCCATGTCTACCGGCAACTAACCGCCATTGAGCGCTTTCGCACCGTCGTTCTTACCCAAAAACGGGAGCTCCCGGAGACGTTCCCTTTCGAGGACCTGGTGCTCCTTCCAAAACCGCGCACCCACCAATGGCGGCGGTTCTGGCAGAAGCAACTCCTCCAGCGGCCCATCACGATATATCGGTCTGAAGCGCGCCGGATCTTGAACACCCTCCAACAAACAGGCGCCCAACTTCTTCACATTTATTTCGGCCACATCGGCATTCATCTCCTCCCCCTTTTGGATATATGCGATCTGCCTGTCGTCGTCTCATTCCATGGAGCCGATGCCCAGGTTCACATGGAGCGCCCGGCTCACCTCGCCGCGATGCGCCGGGTGATGAAACGCGCCACGCTCCTCCTTGTCCGCTCCCATTCGATTGCAGAACGCCTCATCGCATTGGGGGCCCCGGAATCCAAAATCCGGCTCCATCGCACTGGCATTCCGAGCATCCCATTTGAACAACGGCACGCGCCCGCCGATGGCGCATGGCAATGCGTCCAGGCATGCCGGTTGATCCCAAAAAAAGGACTCGCCACATCGCTCCGCGCATTCGCTATTTTCTCCAGGACCCATCCCTCCGCCATCCTGACCATTGCCGGCGAAGGTCCGGAATTGAAGGCGCTCCAACTACTTGCGGGCGAACTCGGAATTCAGGAGAAGATTATTTTTAGCGGATTCCTCGCCCAGGATGCGCTGCGAGCCCTGAATGCGCGCTCCCATCTTTTTCTACACCCAAGTGAATTGGGCGCCAACGGGGACCAGGAAGGCGTCCCCAATTCGATGCTTGAAGCCATGGCGAGTGGGCTCCCTGCATTGGC
>JAYUPM010000548.1:0-6137 GCA_043760145.1 Spartobacteria bacterium | reverse complement strand
TTTGCGCGTTCACTGGTTTTTGGCGATCAAAGCCGAGTAAGTGCCGTATGAAACCTTGCTCGTGGGGGCAAATGGCGAAACGTTGTGTCCGGGATTATTCGCCAGTTTTACGACGACTGTCGCCAAACTCGCCGTCGGCGGCGTGCTGGTATTCGGCAGGGTCGTCGGTGCGATCACCGTGATTTCTGCGGTATAAATTGAATTCTCGATTCCGGGGAGTTCGTTGCCTTGATCATCAAAATAGCGCCGGGCTGGAGGGGTCGCGATCAACACCGGGAAATCTGTTTGTTGCGCCTCATTGAACAAACGCTGCACGATTTGAGAGCCGATCGAGTTGTCGATGGATTGGCGGAACGTATTGAGGCCGACTGGGAGGAGGGCAAAAACGGCGATAAAAGCAAAAGCGATAACGCCTATGGCGAGAGCGACTTCCACGAGGCTAAAACCTGAACGTAGTGAAGGACTTGGAGGCAAAAGAGATCTCGAGATAGGGGAGATCATTAGAGAAGGGGGAACCGACCGGAATATCGAGGATGTTGAATATACAATGTCGTTACATGGCAAGCCCCAATTGCTGGGGGGCCCCTAAAACATTCTTCCCGATTCTCCAACATGAAAAGGATTCTCCGGCAGAGGCTGCTTTGATGCCATCGAAATCATATGACCGCCAAGGCAACAAGAGCCGCGCAGCCCCCTATGCCACTGCAGTTTTGCGTGGCATCCAAACGTTCCCCCATCCTATATTCCGCCGCTCGCGCGATTCGTCGCCGACTTGGAGGTCCGACTCCAAACCGTTTTGAAAAACAATCGCTCACTCTTTTCTCAAATTCGAACAGCCCGCGAGGGGGGCGCCCTGGCGGCATTCGCATTGAGTGAAGGGCGTTTTGTAACTTGTGCTGCGCTGCGCGAAGGCACCCTCCCTGAATGAGTTCCGCGCGCACTCAGCTTTCAAAAATTGGACGGAAACTATTTCCGTTCCGGCTCGTGATCGGCGTGGTTGTGGCCCTCGGGACTCTCAAATGGTTGAGCCTCGCCCCTTTTTTCGGAACCGATTACCGGATCCTGCACAGCATCGCGCTCGCGGTGATTGGGGCTGGCTTAAGCTTGCGGGCGTGGGGAGCGGGGAGCGCCGGATTCCATACGCGCTCCGAACGAATCGAAGCGCCCCAGCTCGCCACCGGCGGGGCTTTCGCCTATCTGCGCAACCCGATCTACGCTGGCAGCATCTGCATCGGTATCGGCATGTCGATGCTGGTGGGCGATCCCAAGGCTTTCCTGTTTGCGGCGATCGCTTTCGCAATCCTCTATTTCTCAATCGTCCCGGCCGAGGAAGATTTTCTCCTTCGCCAATTTGGCAAGGAATACCTTCTCTATCGTCAGGCGGTTCCCCGCATGATCCCAAGGCTCCGCCCATGGCCGGGTAGAAAAACCGCCCCGTTCCATTGGGCGGCAGTGCTAGGGGAAGGCTGGATACTGCTGGTGTTACTCGGGATCTACGGCGCAATGGCGCTCGAAGAGTATTGGGATCACATCGGGCTTTTTTAGGTCGGCACTACTGGATTTCTTAATTGAAAAACCCGATCCCGTGGTGATGCCGACGGTTATACGGCCATCGATAGGTGCAAAAGCTTAGCCCTGGCAATTCTCTTCCTTCCCAATCCCCTTTTCATCCCTCATAATTCATCCTTCATCCTTTCTCCCAAAGCGGTGTCGCGCTTGATGCTTGCCACCGCACTCCATAGCCTGCCCCTTCCGCTTTCCGCTTTCCGCTTTTCCCCTTCCGCTTTCCGCTTTTCCCCAAATGACCGAGTTATTTTTCAAAGGTGGCCCGATCATGTGGCCCATTTTGGTGACTTCATTGATCGCACTCACGGTCGTTCTCGAACGGCTCTGGTTCTTGATCCGCGAGCGCCGCAACCGGCAGCCAGAGCTCCTCGAGCGGATGCTTTCGGGCATTGAACGGGGTGATTTTAAGGGGGCCCTTGCAAACGGTGCCACGTCGAAGGATTTCGTCGCGCGCGCCCTCACTTACGCGCTTTCGCACGAGGATAAGATCAGCGCTGCGGCTCGCGGGGCCGGGCGCGAATTGCAGCGCTACAATTCCGGGTTGGCGCTTTTGGATACCGCAATCACGCTGGCTCCCCTGCTTGGACTTTTGGGGACGGTAACCGGGATGATTCGCGCCTTCAGCCTGCTGGGCAACCAGGAATTAGGTGCCCCGGCAGCCATTACGGGCGGGATCGCCGAAGCCTTGATCGCCACCGCTTTCGGACTGGCCGTGGCCATCCTTGCCCTGCTCCCATTCAATTTGCTCAACGCCAAACTCGAAGCCGCAAGGCATGAACTCAACGATGCCGCCTCGCTTTTGGAGGAACACATCAAGCGCGGCCCTGCCCGCGAGCCGGATCAAACCGAAGCCTCATGAATATCCCGTCCCCTCGCCCATCCAAGCGCGCCCGGATCGAGATTATACCGCTGATCGACATCATTTTTTTCCTGCTTGCGACCTTTGTCCTGGTCTCGCTCTCGATGGTCCAAAACCACGGAATCCCCCTGCGGCTCCCGGCTTCCTCCAGTGCTGCGGCCCAGGATCTGGCCGGGGCGGCCACCATCAGCGTTTCCGAGAACGGTCTCGTATATGTTGATAAAGAAGAGATCACGATCGCCCAATTGCCCGACCGGTTGCGGGCGCTTCAAGCCGGGCACGGAAGCGAGTTAAAGCTCTTCATCAATGGCGACGAAAACGCACGACTCGGGTTGGCGATTACAGTGCTCGATGAAGCTCGCAAACTGGGGATTTCCAAAGTGAGTTTCAACACCAGGTGCCCCGCAAAACCGTAATTCCTCCCGAATGCACACGGTGAGCGTTACCACCAGTTTTACGAACCAATCGAGGCCGATCGGTGCTTACATGCTCTGTTTTATCGGGGCCGTGGCGGTTCATTTGCTTGCTGCGTGGGGCGCCATCTCGCTTCAGCCAGCGGGACACGCCATCGAAGATCGCTCGATCGAAGTGGAGCTCTTCGCCCCAGATACGTCGGACACATCAGACACGCCTGACACGTCGGACCTTTCGGAAGCTCCGATTCCTGCCCCAGAACCTGCCCCGCCCGAGGAGGTTGCCCCTCCGGAACCAGCCGTCATCGCGAAGCCGCCGGAAAGCGCGCCGGCGCCGAAACCGCCCAGAAGACCGCAAACAGCGACTTCTCCTTCAATCAAGACCGCTCCCAAACGCGGCTCCTCGGGAACAGGCAGCGAGCGCACAAGCCCTGGCACTGGACTTGGGGCAACCACAGCCTCCTATCTCTCAAATCCGCATCCGCCATACCCGGGCGAGTCCATCCGATTACGCGAAGAAGGCGCTGTGATGCTCACGGTTCATGTGACGCGCGAGGGAAGAGTGAGTTCCTTGTCGCTTCAGCGGAGCAGCGGCTTTCCCCGCCTTGACGCGGCTGCCATGGAGGGCGTGCGCCGGTGGCGATTCAAGCCGTCAATTTCCGATGGAATCCCTAAGGCGGATACGGTCTCGGTCCCGGTCCGGTTCAAACTGAAGTAGCGCGCTCTATTTGAACTGTTCAGCAAAATAACCCGGCTTTTCTCCGGTTCATGTTTGCCAATCCGTGGTCGCCACCAAATCCCGGCTTGCCTCTCCAAAGCCGCGTGCGCGATAGTCCGCGCTCTTTTTTCAACTTAGCTTTTAAGATCAGCAAATGCAGCAATTTGGCATCGGATTGGCAGGAATGGGCAATGTGGGCGCCGGGGTTTTTAAACACCTCACGCAGAGCCGCGCCCTGCTTCGGGAACGGCTCGGGTTCGAAATGACGGTCCAAAAGATCGCGGTGCGCGATCTGCATCGGGCACGCGGAATGGAGGTCCCTACCCAGCTGCTCACCAACAATTGGCGGGAGCTGCTCGATGATCCTTCGATCCAGATCATTGTCGAACTGATGGGCCAAAAAAAGGAGAGCCTCGACCTGATCCTGGGTGCCCTCCAACGGCGCAAAGTGGTTGTGACCGGCAACAAGGCTCTCCTGGCGGAACACGGCAAAGAGATTTTCGAAACTGCGCTTGAGTATAAAACGCCGGTGTTTTTTGAGGCCGCAGTGGGAGGCGGGATTCCGATTATCAAAGCGATCCGGGAGGCATTTATCGCCAACCATATCCAGTCGATTCACGGGATCGTAAATGGGACCAGCAATTTCATTCTCACGAAGATGACCGAGGGCGGCCTGGGATTTGCCGATGCGTTGCGCCTGGCCCAGGACGCGGGCTATGCCGAAGCGGATCCGGCTCTCGACGTCAATGGCGGCGATGCGGCCCACAAGGCGATAATTTTGGCATCACTCGCATACGGCTTTTGGGTGCCCCCGGAAAAAGTGTTTGTGGAAGGGATCCAACATCTCACGGCGAAGGACATCTGTTTCGCGCGCCGGTTCGGTTACCGGATCAAGTTATTGGCGATCATCAAGGCCGAGAGCGGGGAGATCGAAGTGCGGGTGCATCCGACTTTGATCTCAGAAAAGCATGTGCTCGCCAGTGTGAACGGCGTGTTCAACGCCATGGCGGTCAAAGGCGATGTGGTGGGCGAAACCCTTTTCTATGGGCGCGGGGCGGGCCCGGATGCGACATCGAGTGCGGTGATCAGCGACCTGGCGGAAGCAGCGGATGCGCTGGCCTCGCCCCGGCGCAACCTCGGTTTCATCCCGCATGGATTGTATGGAAGCTGCAAACCGATCGATCAAATCGTGTCTGAATATTTCCTGCGCCTGACGGTGGATGACCAGCCCGGAGTAATTGCGCAAGTGGCTGGGATTTTGAGTGAGCTCAACATTGGGATCTCATCAATTCTCCAGCCGGAAGTCGAGGAAGGCGAAGAAGCCTCGTTGGTGCTGATGATTCACCGGGCCAGCAACGCGCAGATATCGCTGGCCATGACACGCATGACAGCGCTCGCCTGCGTAAAGAAACCGCCCCGCATGCTCCGGGTCGAACATTTCTCATGAGCTTCCGTCCACTCAATGACCGGGGCGTCATTGCCCGCTGGCAGGCCCATCTCCCGGTCACTGCGGCCACCCCTTTTATCTCGCTGAATGAAGGATCCACGCCGCTGATCTATTCGCCAAAACTGAGCTCACGGATCGGGAATGGATGCGAGGTTTTCATCAAGTATGAAGGGCTCAACCCGACCGGCTCCTTCAAGGATCGCGGCATGACAGTCGCCCTTTCCAAGGCAGTCGAAGACGGAGCGAAGACAGTGATCTGCGCGTCAACGGGAAACACATCGGCGGCCGCAGCGGCGTATGCGGCCCGGGCGGGGATCACATGCATCGTCCTGTTGCCGGCAGGAAAAATATCATTTGGGAAACTCGCACAAGCCTTCATGTATGGAGCCAAGGTGGTGGCGATCGAAGGCAACTTCGATGATGCCCTCAACCTTGTGCGCGAGATCGGCGAGACCGAAAATATCGCAATCGTTAACTCGATTAATCCGCATCGGATTCAGGGCCAGAAAACCGCCTCCTTCGAGATCATTGAAGAGCTCGGGGATGCCCCGGATTTTCATGTGCTGCCAGTCGGCAACGCAGGCAATATCAGTGCTTACTGGCTTGGATACGGGGAGTTCCATCGACTCGGCAAGGCGACCCGGCTTCCCAAAATGATCGGGTTTCAAGCCGCAGGCGCGGCCCCGATTTTTCACGGCCATGTGGTGGAGAATCCCGAAACGGTGGCGAGCGCGCTCCGGATTGGGAACCCGGCGAGCTGGAGCCAGGCGACCGCAGCCATCAGCGAGAGTGGGGGCGCGATCGATATTGTGACCGATGAAGAGATCCTCAGCGCTCAAAGCTGGCTCGCCTCCAATGAAGGGATCTTTGTCGAACCCGCCAGCGCTGCGAGCATTGCCGGGCTTTTTAAATCACTCGATCCCGCGCGCACAACCGAGCGCCGGCTTCCGCTCATTCCTTCTGGAAGCCGGATCGTTTGCACCGTTACCGGGCATGGTTTGAAAGACCCGGATGTGGCCAAGGAACAGTGCGGGTCCGTGATTCCAGCCAAGGCAGACAAAGAGGCGATCTTGCGTTTGATTGGGCGCTAACGCCTCGGAGGTCGGAGGTCGGAGGTCGGAGGTCGGAGGTCGG
>JAYUPM010000547.1:0-2493 GCA_043760145.1 Spartobacteria bacterium | reverse complement strand
GGGAGGAAGTCGGGAGCTCAAGATCTTGCAATGCGCCGGCAAACCCCAAGCCGTGAACGAGGCCGAATGCGAACACGACCAGGAGGCGGACGTTGCTGTATTTGGGGCGGAAAATATTTTCGAGGGCCACCACAATCAGGCTGGCCGCAATAACCGGTTCAACGACTTTCCCAGGGACGTTGACGACGCTGAAAGTCGCCAGCGCCAGGGTGATTGTGTGGGCCACGGTGAATGCCGATACCTGCCATAGCATCGGTTTCCATTCGCGGCATAAGAGGAAGAGGCCGAGCACAAAGAGGATATGATCGAGTCCAAGTGGAAGGACATGAAGGAAACCCTGGCGGAAATAATTGGCAAAGGTGGATACCCACGCGCCAATTCCGGACTTAACCCCTTGGGTGCCGGGCGCAGGTCCAACCGGGACCGTTGCCGTCAAGCCACTGAGGTCGAGCAAAAAGCTTTTCTCATTCGGGAAGAGCACCTGGGTCCGCTCCACCGGTTCCCCGCGAAGATGGTTGATGAACAAAACACTGAGCTTCGTCTCGGGAGTGGCGCGCAAATAATAGGCGCGAATGCCTGAGGGAACCGTGGAGCGCCATGTCCCCGTGATCACCACCACATCGTCATCTTTGGCCAGCGTTGCCCCATTTTTACCGGTCAATTCAAATTTAAAATCCGGGATGATCCGGCCCAATGGATCTAAATGGAATTCGACTGTCCGGGTAAGAAACGCCTTCGCTTGCTCTCCCATTTCTGCCCGGTCGGCGGCGGGCTTGGTCTTTGCGAATTCATTGAGAAGCGAGGCCGCGTTGGTGGGATCCTCGTCAAAACAGCGCGGGTCGACCTCGACCTGGATGCGGAAGCTCCCGTCTTTCTCAAAAAAACCGCGAACCGGGACATCGGGAACCGGATGGGCATCGCTATCAGGGGAGAGCAGCCATCCAAGGGAGAGAAGCACGAAGATGCGGATAAATCGCCCAAGCATGCCCAGACAAATCCCGCGCACCGCTGTTAAAGTAAAGCTTGGGCGCAAAATTTCAGTTTTGACTTCTTGAGACCCGCTGTTTCCAATTCCGCCACGCCGCCGCTCGGTATCTCTCCATGTGAGCGAGTTGACGGTCCAACCCTCAGTCTAAAACGAAATGAAAAAACTCCTCACCATCATCGCCCTCGCCATCTTCACGACCGCCGCCAGCCAAGCCGCTTGCGGAACGAAAGTGACCGATGAAGGGACGCTTAAGGCCGTTAACGCCGACACCAAGGCGATCACCATCGAAACCGCAGACGGCAAAACCGTTAGCCGGACCCTCACCCCGACATCCACATCTGCTGGCAAAGACGGTAAAGCTGCAGAAGCCAGCGCCCTGGTCGGAAAGAAAGTGAAAGTCGTTTCTGAGCACAACAAGATCGACTCCCTCGCCGAAGCCTAAACCTTCCTGTTAGTTTTCCCAAAGCCCTGGATCCATTACCGGATCCAGGGCTTTGTATTTTCATCGCGCAAAGGGATCCACGGCAATGGGCTCACCGCAATAGAGGCATCGCGGTCGATGTCTTGAGAGGACTCGACTGCACTTCGGGCAGGGCTGCGGGGCACTTGGCGGTTTACCCATGTCCAGGCGTCCGTCCTCCATGTCGATTACGGTCATCTCACGAATCAATGCGAGTTCATCGCATCCGTTTTTTTCTTTAACAATCCGCCAGAGCGCCTCGGTGATCAGGAGCAGTCGTTCAATCTGTTGCTTGAGTTCGTTGATTTCCGCATCCGAACTGCTTGCGACGTGCCGGCCTCCGGGGCGCTGGCTGGATAGGTTGTTGATCGGGTCCATGGATTCAAGCGTGCGGAATCTCCGCTTGGTTGGCAATCAACTCATTGCGCAACACCCCAACAAAAGGGAGGTTCCGGTAACGTTCCTGGAAATCGAGTCCATAACCAACCACGAACTCGTCTCCGATCTCGAACCCGACATAATGGGCATCGAGTTCCTGGGCCCGAGGCTTGGTTTTGCGGAGCAGGACGCAGATCCGGACGCTGGCGGGGGTCGCGGTCTCCTGGAGCTTTTTACAAATGGCGTGGAGGGTGCGTCCGCTATCCAGAATATCGTCCACGATAAGAATGTGGCGTCCTTCGATATCCGGCATCGAGACCTGGTCAAAAGTCACGATGCCACTGCTCTCGGTGCCGCCGTGGTAACTGGCAACACTGATACAATCGAGCTTCAGCGGCAGCGGTATGCGGCGGAGCAAATCGGCGGCGAAGATCAGCGACCCATTGAGCACGGCAAGAACAGTGAGTTCCTCGCCCCGGTAATTCTCCGTGATAGCGCGTGCCAGCTCATCGAGGCGGCTCAGGATCGTTTGTTCATGAAAAAGTATTCGCTCAACATCGGCCAGCATCCCTGCTTTTAACGTTCCCGAGCCGGGTGGAAACCCTAATCGTTCTTTGCGCGCTGGGCGCAAGAATCCCCTTTCCGGCTGGGATCGCACTCGCTACAC
>JAYUPM010000546.1:0-2495 GCA_043760145.1 Spartobacteria bacterium | reverse complement strand
TCCGCGGCGGCCTCGGTGGCGATCATGATGACGGCTTCATCACGAAAATAATCGACCAAGGCAGCGCGTTTGTCCGCGCTGGGGGAACCGCTCACACGATCCGTGCCGCCATACTCTGCGAGCCAGCGCTCGTAGATGGCCTTCGAATGGGGGTCAGTGTTGGTCCCATTGAAAAGCACAAGCTTTCCCGCGAACTCTGTCCCTTCGAGTATCTCTCGAAGGTATTCTTGGGTGCGTCTGCTTTCGGTAAAGATGATCGCTTTCTCGTCGCTCCCACGTTTCCTGGCCTCGTCGAAGCCCCGCTTGAGCGCCGTTAGCAACACTTCGCCCTTGGAATTCTTGACGATCGATTTCGCGAGCGCGCTGAACTCCTTGAGCGTCTCGACTTCTTGTTTCATCTCCTCAATTTGCTCGGGGGTGCAGGGCGCTCCCGGTTCTTTATCCGCCTCTTCACTCTCGCCTTCGTCATCTTCGCTCCACTCGTCTTCGACCTCATCGAGCGTCTCAAAATCCATGCTTATTTCATCGGGAGGCCGCTGCACTGATTCCGCCTCCTTTGCCGACTCGGCGAGCCGGGAGGAAAGCCCATGGAGCGTCGCAGAGATCGCATACGTCGAGGAGGCCAGCAGCTTACGCAGGATCAGAGTCATCAGCTTCCGCTGCCGTGAAGGGAGCGCGTAAAGGCTTGGGCGCTGAAGGTAATCCGAGACTAGATCGTAAAGGCGCTGCTCTTCTTCAGATGGGAAGAACTCCTGCGTGATCGGAATGCGATTTGTGTATTTAACGTATTCGAGGACCTGCCGACGGAGAGTGCGCTGACAGACCGGGCGCAGTCGTTCCTTGAGATCGGCGAATTGATCGTCGCCTGTCAGCCGGGAGAATTGCGCCTTAAAGCTCTTAAGATCACCGAAGGCATATTCGTCGATAATGCTAATCAGGCCGAAGAGCTCGAGGAGTGAGTTTTGTAGCGGGGTCGCAGTCAGTAGAACCTTCGGCGCATGCGCGATGGCATTCTTAATCGCATTGGCGATCTTGTTGGTTGGCTTATAGACGTTTCGCAGCCGGTGTGCCTCATCCACGATGACTAGATCCCAACCCATCTGTGCCACGTAAGGTTCTTTGCCGCGTGCAAATTGGTAAGAACAGATCACAATCGCAGGTTGCGAAAACGGATTGAGATTGCGCTTCTTGATGGCCTCGTTGAAGGAGCGCGCTTCAAGAATGATTGAAGGTAGAAAGAACTTATCCGCCAGCTCCTGGCTCCATTGCTTGCGAAGATTCGCGGGAACGATGACAAGCAATGTGCGGCGACCCTCAGCCCATTTCTGTGAGAGCAGGATTCCCGCTTCAATGGTCTTTCCCAAGCCAACTTCATCGGCAAGGAGGGCGCCTTTCGAGAGTGGTGACCGAAATGCAAAGAGCGCCGCATCGATCTGGTGCGGATTGAGATCGACCTGGGCATCGGCCAAGGATGCCGCCAGCTTCCCAACGCTGTCCGAGGGGCAACGCTTGGTCAGTTCATGCGCGAAATACTTAGCGTGGCAAGCCGTGGACATTACTGAAAAGGCGCAGAGGCTAATGGGAGTTCCTCCAAGTGCCAAGACGCGAAATCCGCCATCTGGCGAATACCCATAGCAGACGAACACTTTCCAGCAACTCGCCGCCAACCTTAACGAAAAAAGTGCATTCTTCCGCGGCAAAAAGCTGGCCACAGGCAAAACAGGTTTGGCACCAAGCTTAGCGAACAAGCAAGCTAGCAAGGAGCAACGCGGTCTTATTTCACGTATTGCTCGTTTTGTGAAATAAGAATTTCCGAAAGGGTTCCATATTTCACGGGAAGGCAATTGCCATTACCGCCCCCTCAACGACTCGGAATCGTTTGTTAAGCTCGCTTCCCGCCCCAGATCAAACCCCATCCGCGTAAATCCGCGAAATCCGTGGTTAAAAATCTCCGTGGTTTCCTAGCTGGCGATGGAGGCCATGGAGGGGCGGGGCTCTAGCATTTCCGCAGGGGCTGCGGTGATCATGGCGCGGATACGCTCCGGGATTTGCATCGGCATCAATCGGCCTGTGCTCTTATCGACCGTGGTACAGACCGCGATAATCGAGCCCTGGGCTACTTCGATTCCGTCTGACACCTTTCGAAACACAAACCGATACCGAATCGAGCGGCTCCGCACCTCGGTCACCAGCAAATGGATTTCCACCTCATCCTCAAAACGCAGTGGCCGCATATAATCGCAACTCGCGTTCACTCGGGGCCAGCCTGTCGTTTCCCCTTCCTCGTGTCCGTGAATCGAAAACCCGAGCGACCGGAAAAATGCGTGCTCGGTTGACTCCATCATCCGGAAAAAATTGGCGAAATGCACAATGCCGGCCATGTCAGTTTCCGCGAACTCAACGCGGCGGGTGATCTTGAATTCGTAAGGCATCGGTGGGGGAGGTTAGTGGGCGGACGTTTCGGCGTCGATAATTTCGCGCGTGAGATCAAGAAA
>JAYUPM010000545.1:0-2502 GCA_043760145.1 Spartobacteria bacterium | reverse complement strand
CTCCGACCTCCGACCTCCGACCTCCGACCTCCGCCCTCCGCCCTCCGACTTCAGACCTCCGCCCCCCCCCTGCAAGCGTGACTCCCTCCGGCAATGGCAGCTTCTTCGCGAGTGATTCTTTAAGGGCCCGGCTATGGGCACACGCGCCGCGATACTCAAACCCGCGACAGGAACAGAGCACATCGCTTCGAGTTCGGCAAGGACATCCCGCGTTGCCGACGGATCAAGCGCCCGCCCATCAATGACCGCCTCGGCGTCCTCGGGGGCAAGGATATGTGATCAGTGTCACTTCACTGAATACCGATGACTGGTCACTGATAACTGATTACTGCCCACTGATTACTGACCCTTGCGAGGATCTTAGCCTATTCAAAGGCGGCGGCCTCGACTTCAGAGGAAGGAGCGATGGAATTGAAAGAAGTGCTCATAATAGAAGGATCAACGCCCGCCATTCCACCACACGGGGTAAGACATTCACAGTCCCATCCCTGTCATAATTCATTCCACCGATCCGCGTTGCCCGAGTCCCAATAAACCGCCACACTTCGCAGAGACCCAAGACCAGCAGACCGCGTGAGCCCGACAGCATTCATAAGCAAAGTATTCGCATCATGAAGTTCCTTCTTGCGAGAGAGCTTCAGGACCGTCTCGTTCGTAACCCGCCCCCGGGATGGCGGGCAAGAATGGAGATCGGGCTTCTATCCAGATCTCTCACCGAGATGATTGGTTACGAGCCAACCGCTGATTTGGTTTTGGAAAGCGTTTCCACAAATGAACGGATTTGGATTGAGTTCGAAATCAGTCGGGCGGATCCCGTCGCCAATCATGCCAAATTCGGATCGGCCCACCTTATCAACCCACTACCCCCGTCCGACGCCTTCGTATCCCTTGTTTCGGCGGACGTGGCAAGGGGGCGGGCAAACCTGGCTGCCCACGCCATTTTTCTGCTGCGCGGGGTAGGTCTCCGTGCCTTTCAGATGCCTCTCCTGAGCCAAATCGATGGAGTCACGATAAAGCAGCTCAATCAAGGCAAGGCTCCGATACAGAATCTCCCAACGCCAGACATGAGAGAGGTCATTGATCTCACCCGGCCTCTTGCCGTGGAAGGATGTAGCGAAATCTACTACGCCACAAATTCGCTTGAGGTGTTGCTGAATCTGCATGGCTGGAACAAAGAGATCACTACGAATGCATCCGCCGGTTTAAAGTGGGGACGTCGTCGGGTGCGCTACCTTGTATTTGATCGTAAATCCGGCCTTTTTGCGCCCGCCAAGTTTTGCGCTTACACCCGGATGAAGCGGGGCGGCTTTGAGAATGGGGGTGTCACCGTTGTCCCCACCATGACGATCGACACTTATGCAGCAATTGACCAGGGACACTCCCTCTTTGATGGTCAGAAGGCCTGGAAGCGACTTGCACGTCTCGGGTTCACCAGAATCAATGCCCGGGATTGCGACATGATGACCGCCAAACTACTAAAAGAATGGATTCGAGACCGGTCGAATGCAGTTCTGTGGACGCGCAAGGATGCGATCTCCTGGTCACTCCATGAATTGCGTTTCGCGATTCTCACCTGTTCTTGGGTGAAAAAACACGCGGTTCGTGAAAGCAGGAATTCTTGGGGCCCGCTAATTGGCGACAACCTGAACGAACTCTCCAACGATCAACAGTTCGGAAGCGTCTTCGGGACGTATTTCGATTGGCTTGTAATCCGGATTAATGGGACGCAGCTCGATCAAGTCGTGCTTCCATCCCTCTGGCGTCTGGACCTTTTCTGAATGATACTTCTTGATCGTGTAACGCCCCCCGTCTTGGAGATCTACCATCGTCTGAAACTGAACGAGCACGGTTCTCCCTTCGCGGCTTCCGATCGGGCACGGACGGAAAAGGCACCATGAACCTGATGGGATCGCTGGTTCCATGGAATGCCCGATGGCACGGCAGACAAACATCCCTTTCTTCAACTTTATTCCGTCAAGGCGAAGCCAGCCATTTTCAGTCGCAGACGATTCATCCCCCCACAAGCCGGCTGCTGCCTTGAGGTCGTGGACGGGGACGTAACGGACAAAGCGTTCATCCATCGGAGGAGACTGGACTAGCTCGAGGTCAATGGATTCAAGGGGCGTTGTGTCTATAGAGGGTTCGGAAGTCGACTTAACGGCGATAAAAGGCAATGGAGCAATGTTCCATCCGGATTCGTTGCGGGTGAATGTCACTTTAAATCCGGTGCCGGGGAGACCGGCATCCGGGCCGAACCATTCTCGAAGCAATGTAGGAAGCCGGTTGCCGGTTTGACCTTGAGGATGGGCGACATTGCACGCCACTTGGACAAATCGGAATTCCCATGATTCGCCGTTCGGCAGACGAACATCAACTAATCCGGTCGGTATGGCCGGATGCCCGGCGCGATTTGGGAGGAATAGAATCGGGTTGCGGTTGGCGTGACTGACCTTGGCAGAAAACTCCGTGTCCAATGCCTGTGCAGGACGGCGCGAGGCGACA
>JAYUPM010000544.1:0-6206 GCA_043760145.1 Spartobacteria bacterium | reverse complement strand
CATCTTCCTTACTGGGATCGCGATCCTTCCCGAGATGCTTTCCCAACAATTGCATGTGCCATACATTACCGCGCAGTTTTTTGGCGGCACCAGCCTGTTGATCGTTGTCGGTGTCGTCCTCGATACCATGCGCCAGATCGAAACCCATTTGATCCAGCGTCACTATGATGGTTTTCTGCGCAAGGGCCGGATCCGCGGCCGTTTCGACCGGGCCCAGGGCGGCAAGGGGGAAGCTATTGGGCAGGGCGCGCTGGTCTGGCTTTATGTCGGGATCGCAATCCTGATCCTGGCTGGAATGACCATCTTCATCGCCGGGCGTTTCCGCTAGTGAAAGATCGGGTCGTGTTAATCGGGCCCCCAGCTTCGGGAAAAGGAACCCAGGCGGAGTTAATCAGGGCCAGGTTTGGGATTCCTGTGGTTTCACCGGGACAAGTATTGCGCGAGGAGGCCGAGAGCGGTTCGGCGCTTGGCTTGGAGGCACAGAAACTTACCGCCTGCGGACATCTGGTTCCGGATGAGATGGTGGTGGATGTTATCCAACGCTGGCTCGACAAAAACGATGCAAGGTTCGTATTCGACGGGTTCCCACGAACCGTCGGACAAGCTGTTGCCATGGACAAAATCCTTGCAACCCGCAATACCCCACTCGATGTCGTGATCGCTTTTGATGCGGATTGGGAGACGCTCAGGGAGCGCGTTTCCAATCGCTTGGTTTGCCGCGGATGCGCGCAAAGTTTTAGCATCGGCATTCATGTTAGGGGAGTGAATCCCACATGCCTGGTGTGTCACGGAATCCTTTCACGACGCCATGATGACACCGCCGAAGTGCTCAAGTCGCGGATGTCAGAGTATCAAACGAAGACGGCGCCTGTGATTACCCACTACGAGCAACTGGGATTGGTCCGGCGCGTGGCCTCCGTGGGTCGCCCGGAGGAAGTATTTAATTTCGTCGCGGAGATCCTTCAGGAGCCATGAGCAAAATCCCGATAAAAACAGAGCGCGAAATCGTCAAGATGCGGGAAGCCGGCAGAACGGCGGCTTCAATTTTGGAGCGGGCTGCGGCCTTGGTGCGTCCGGGCGTGACCACGGGGGAAATCGACGCGGCCGCCGCCGACCTTATGCGCGAGGCGCACTGCAAGAGCGCGTTCCTTGGTTACCGTGGATTCCCCGGGAACATTTGTATCTCAATCAATGAAGAGGTGGTGCATGGGATCGGTGGAGCGCGAAAGATTCAATACGGAGACATCGTGAAGCTTGATATCGGAGTAATTAAAGATGGGTGGGTGGGCGACACTGCGATGACGGTGGGAGCAGGCGCGATCGATCCCCATGTGCAACGCTTGCTCCGGGTCACCGAGCAGGCCTTGGCGATTGCAATCTCGCACGCCGTCGCGGGGCGTCGCCTCGGCGACTTATGCTCGGCAATCGAGGACGAGGTCGTGGCCCATGGATACACGGTGGTCCGCGAATTTGTTGGGCACGGCGTCGGGCGGGATTTGCACGAAGAGCCACAAGTCCCCAATTTCGGGAGGAGGGGAAGTGGGGACAAACTCAAGGCAGGGATGACGCTGGCGATTGAGCCGATGGTGAATATGGGGGTTTGCGGGGTGCGGGTGCTTGAAGATGACTGGACAGTTGTGACGCTGGATCGCAAGCCCTCAGCCCATTTTGAGCACACCGTTTTGATCACCAAGGGTGAGGCGGAAATTCTCACAACCCGTGGAGGCAGCTAGGATTTCAGGGCGATGAGAAGAAATAATTCAATTCTAGCCGAATCACCGCTTGCCAAGGTGCGAGATTTTGTTACAGATGGCGCCCTACGAGCTGAAACAGGGGCGGAAACGTCCGGCAAAGTAGCGCTAGTCCCAAATCGCACTGGAGGACGAAAGTTTTCCGGCGCGATTTTTCGTCCCCTAAAATCGACCGTAATTTTTAAAATTAATATTTACCAATGAAAGTAAGAGCATCAGTCAAACGTCTTTGCGTGGAGTGCCGCATCGTGAAGCGAAAAAATGTTGTGCGTGTGATTTGCAAAAACGCGCGCCATAAACAGCGGCAAGGTTAATTCATTCATTATATGCCCCGACTACTAGGAGTTGAAATCCCCGGCGACAAACGCATCGTTGCGTCCTTGCCATACATTTACGGCATTGGGCCGAACACAGCGAAAAAAATCCTCGAGCAGGCCAATATCGCTCCTGACCTGAGGGCAAAAGATTTATCGCCCGAACAGCTCAATCACATCATTCAGGCGATCGCCGCCAGCAAACTTTCCATTGAGGGTGATCTGCGCCGGGAAATTCAATCCAACCTCAAGCGGCTCCAGGCAATCAATTGCTACCGCGGGATTCGTCACCGGCGCGGTTTGCCGGTTCGCGGCCAGCGCACATCAACCAATGCGCGGACCCGCAAAGGCCCGAGAAAGACAGTGGGCGTGCAGCGGGCCAAAGACGCCAAGAAGTAATTAATAAATTTGTATGCCTGAATCCAAGAAACCGAAAAATTTAAAAGACGCCGCCGAGACAGATCAAGCCGCGAGTCCTGATGCAGCCGCGGAAGCCGTCGTGGAAGCCGCTGCTCCAGAATCCGCTCCTGAATCTGCTCCAACTCCAGAATCTGCTCCAACTCCAGAATCTGCTCCAGAGGCGGTCCAAGCTGTGGCTACCACCGAAGCGGCTCCTGCAAAGGCGGCGCCCAAGGTAAAAGCCCCGAAGAAAAAGGAAGCACCCGTTGCGGCGGAAGAGAAGAAGGTAGAGAATTTCTCACTCGATCCAAATGCGGTGGTCGAGCAGATCAAGGTGATCAAGGCCAAGGGGAGCAAGAACGTTCACACCGGGATCGCGCATGTCCAGGCAAGCTTCAACAACACGATTGTCAGCATCACGGATCAGTCCGGGCAGGTGATTGGTTGGTCGAGTGCGGGCAAAGTAGGATTTAAAGGGTCGCGCAAGAGCACTGCCTACGCAGCCCAGATGGTGGCCCAGGATGCGTGCCGGCAGGCGATGGGGCACGGCTTGAAAGAAGTCGAAGTCCGCGTCAAAGGGCCCGGAGCTGGCCGCGAATCCGCCGTCCGCGCCATTCAAGCGGTGGGACTTGAGATCACAGTCATCAAGGATGTGACACCGGTCCCCCACAATGGCTGCCGGCCTCCAAAGCAACGCCGGGTTTAAGCGCGGCTCCTGTAATTCAACTCAAAATATTTAACACAGACTATTCATGGCACGTTACACAGGCCCCAAAGACCGAATCAGCCGCCGTTTTGGAGTTCCAATTTTTGGAGCCACTAAAGCGCTCGAACACAAAAATTATCCTCCCGGCATTCATGGCCCAAAAGGATCGCGCCGGAAACAATCCGAATACTCGGTGGCCTTGGCGGAGAAACAGAAACTTCGCTACCAGTATGGAGTGCTGGAAAAGCAATTCCGGCGGTATTTCCAGATTGCGTTAACACGGCGCGGAGTGACGGGACAGATCCTGCTCCAGTTGCTTGAGACTCGTTTGGATAACGTGGTATTCCGCCTGGGCTTCGGCAGCAGCCGGAGTGCTTCGCGCCAGATGGTTTCCCACGGACACGTGCAAGTGAACGGGCGCAAAGTCGATATCTCCTCTTTCAATGTCAAAGCCGGGGATAAGATCACGATCAAGGATCATCCCAACTCCCGGAGCCTTGCGGCTCGTAACTTTGAACTGACTCAGATCACCCCGGTGCCAGATTGGTTGACCCTGGATAAGGATCATTTCGCGGGGGAAGTCTCCCGGATCCCGACCCGGGAGGAGATTGCGCCGATCGTGAATGAGCAGCTGATCGTCGAACTCTACTCGCGGTAATCAACGCAGAGACGCAGAAGCGGCTTTTAAGTATCGAGCGTTTCGATAAAGGCGAGGGCCTTATCGTAACTGCATCGCTTCAGGAAGTGATCTAGCTGCGGATTTACCGGTGCTGGCAGGCGTTGCTGGAGCTGGAGGATCTGTGCTGAAACGGAACTCAACTGCGCAAGGTGGCTCGCAGGATCGCGCGCATAAAACTCACGGTCGCCGATCACCGTTACCCGCGTTCTTAATGCCTCCGCCAGTTCCCTATACTCAGGTCCCATAAATACCTTGAACAGTGGAGACCCACTCCGCGGCGTCCACCGGTTTTTGAATGCACCCCTTCAAACCCCTGCGGAAAGTTGTATTTCAGCATCCAGCCAATCCTGATGCTCGTCTCCCGCCAGTCCCTGGTTTCGACGATTGATGCCCAGAAAGTAGGCTCTCAGCGCAATCTCCTCCCGGGAAACGGATTTCGGCTGGGCGCGATTTGCCGGGGCGGTGCGGCTTTTGGCAGGCGCGGAACCATTGCTCCCTTTTACCGGGGCGCTCCCGCGCCCGTCGGATTTGGGCAGGCGTTTGGTTTTTGCAACCGCCGCATCCAGCGTTAAAGGGACCGGGCGGGATCTCGTTAACATCGCCTTTGAGACGGGCTTCCCGGCAGCTTTCTTGGGAAGAGCAGTATCCTTCGAGTTTGATTGTTTGGCCATATTCTCAGTAAGTAGTTTGGAAATGCCAGGGGTGGACTACAGAAGAACGGAAGCCCCGATAATACGGATAAGTCGATTCGGGTAAACACGAAAAATATTCCATTTTTCGGAGAAGAGAAAGTCAAAAGTCAGGATGAAAATTGAAGAAGTTTGGGATAAACCCCGGAAGCGGCTAAACAGATGAGGAAAATGGAGGACAGAAACATGGGAACGCAATGGTCTCTTCACGTAGACCCCTTCACGCTTACCCCGCCGAGATCAGCGAGCATTACTGCGGGCGCGCGCGCTCGAAACTGGGAGGGGCGGCTTCCCAGCCGCCCTCTGGCCCGCTCTTAAATCCGTAACACCTGTCGGAGTAAAGCGCGCCCATTCATCCGACAGGTTTTGTAGTGCACTCTGCCGCTTTCGGAAGCGCTTTCCCTGCCGAAGAATTATAAACCGCAGATAACAGGCATGAACGCGGATAATGAGCAAGAATCGTGGCAGAGACGTCCGTATCTGTTTAGCGCCTTCCGGGGTTTGTAGTTCCGGCTTCAGCCGGTCCGGGAAGGCGACGTCTGAAGTCAGAATGAAAAATGAAGGCAGTGGTTGCGGACGCCCTTGCCGCATAAATGCGGAACTACAAACTCCGAAAGCCGCTAAACAGATACCGACGTCCCGTCGCTTTGATCTGCTTCGTAGCAGCGACGTCCCGTCGCTTTTCGGTTCTCCGCGGGAGGGTCTGGTTTGGCAGATCGCCCATCCGCGCCACTAACCGCTCGATTTGAAACCATCCTCCCTCAAGCCAACCCAGTTTGTCTGTCCCCTGTCTTCCCCTGGCAATCGCGGCAATTCATTTCATTCAGGTTTTTTACGGTGGATCGGAGATTCGGTTTGACGCGTCTTCTCGTCTTCTCCTAAAAACGCCCCGCTTTCTTTTTTTCCGCCTTCCAGCGTCTCATAATGGACTACTGGCTTCCGGTTTTCCAGGCAGCCACCCCCGCCCCCCGCAAAGACCCCTGCTTATGAAGATTTCTGTCTCGTCCCTGCATGCCCGACGGCGTGCACGCATTTTGCCCGGATGCCTCGTCTTGGTGCTGGTCTTCCTGTTGAACATGACGGCGCGAGCGGCCGGGGTTGAGGGCACGGCAATAATCAGGCACGTCCCAGCAATCAATGGGAATGGGAGGGTGGAAGGGTCGGTGCATCAGATGTTGGGGGAAAGTCTGAGTTTAAATGGCGGGGGAACGATCACTGGCGATCTCCTCGTGCCGGGGACGCCAAATTTAAAGCTGAGTGGGGCGCCAAACTTCGGTGGCACGGTTGTAGGGAGTGGAAGCGCATCGCCTTCCAATTTTCAGATTTCCCTTAACGGCAATGCCACTTTGGGCCGGTTGCTTACCCGGACTGCCCCCGTGGCATTGCCCGTTATTGCGGCACCCCCAGCCCCGGGGGGCACCCGAAACGTCACGCTTACCAGTGCCGGGCAATCGGTTGGCGCGTGGGCAACGCTGCGCAACCTGACGCTCAATGGGAATGCCGGGAAGGTTGCCGTGCCTCCCGGAACCTATGGGGATTTTACAAGCAGCGGCGGCAACGGGTTTATTCTGGGTGTGGCGGGGGCCACACAGCCTGCGGTCTATCATTTTCAAAACCTGGATTTGAACGGCCAGAGCCCGATTGAAGTGGTCGGGCCGGTTGTCATCA
>JAYUPM010000543.1:0-2505 GCA_043760145.1 Spartobacteria bacterium | reverse complement strand
TTTCTTATTCGCGTTAATTCGCGTCCATTCGCGGTTTCATTCCTCCGGGTTTTAATCAGGGATTCTCTAACGGGGAATGCCCCGTCCCAAATGGCACTTGGTTAAGGGGGTTGTGATGCTGAGGGGTGATTGAAAAATCTTCTGGCTCTGCGTTAAAATCGGGCTGGCATTTCTCCGGGCCCGTTGCGATTCTCCGCCCCCTATGGGCGATAAATCACCAAAAGCGACGAACAAAAAGGCAGCTCAAAAGCAGGCCAATTCCAACACCAACGCACAAAAGAAGAACAACGCATCTGCGGCCAAGCAAGCCGTCAAACCAAAGAAATAAAGCGGCGCAGCCTCTTCGTGGCAGAGGCGGAACACCTCTGCCACAAAGACGTATCAGCTCGACGCCGGGCCGAACAATCGCACCGGGATAATTTCCACGGAGCGCGTCCCGTCCCCGACCCAGATTCCTTCATCCTGGACGGTGACCTGCAATTGCATCGAGCGTTGGGCAAGGGCCGCGAGTGCCTGGCTCTGATCTGACGGCACTTGCCAGATGGTGAGGTTGCGTGCCCGGGTGACCTTGGTTGCCACTCCACTCCACCAAACCCGGGTGCTGAGGCCGAAGCTGTAGATAGTGACGCGGCTAGCCTTGGCAC
This sequence comes from Spartobacteria bacterium, assembly GCA_043760145.1. Classification (GTDB taxonomy): domain Bacteria; phylum Verrucomicrobiota; class Verrucomicrobiia; order Chthoniobacterales; family Chthoniobacteraceae; genus CAIURC01. Next base: position 1,861 of record JAYUPM010000543.1, on the reverse strand, counting down.
TGATCCGCAGGAGGCGTTTTTCATCGGGCTGACCGACCTCGATCCAATGCTCGATGCGACCGGTCAAATCCCTCTGCCAAAGAGCGGGTTCATCGGGATCCCACATGTCCTTGGCAAACTCCAAGGGACCTTGATCATCATTGGCGGGGGCGTTGAGGGCGAAGGCAAGGAGCCGCACAAGCATCCGTTCATCTGTCTCGGAAGGATGCCGGGCAATCATCACCGAATGATCGCGATAGATATTCAGGTCCATGTTCGCGACCTGGACCAGCGCTTTATAAATGGTTGCCTTTATCGCCATGAAAATCGGAGGAGCTATTGCAACCAAACCGGGCTGCAATTTTCCAGTTACCCAACGCGGACCCAGTGCGCCACGCCCCCGCCAACCAGCGCAAGCATCAGCATCGCCAGCAGGCACCCTTTCCCAGAGGCCGTCTTGAATCGCTCCGCAGAAGCTTGACGCAGCTCCCGCTCAATATCTTCCACTGCAGTTTTCGATTCAAATAATCCGAGCCCGGTCTGTTCGCGGTAAAGTTTGATTGCTCGATCTTGCTGACAACACCCTTTGGCGGATTCACTGCAAAAATTCCGGCGTTCGCGCTGTAACGTCCGTCGGCGCTTTCGGATTTCCCATCCAATGGCGGTGCCCCTTTGAAACCCCAGCCGCTCAGATCTTTCCCGTTAAAGAGGCTGATAAAACCGGGCTCGATCGTAAACTCGTCCGCGGCAATCGCGCGAGCTGCAACGAGCCCGAGAAATAGCGCGGCAAAAAGGGATAAGGTTTTCATGGGAAAGAAGCGCAGACCCTGCCTGTGAGCGGTTGCCGCACGCAAGCGCCAAAACAATGGTGATTGCCGACAATGAAATTGACTCCGGTGCGCTCCTTCCGTTTTGTTACCCCCTTTCTTTTGCCGTGAGTGACGAAATCACGCCCCGTCCAAAACGCCGGATTCGTTATCAGGGAACGCATCCGCGGGCATTCGCGCAAAAATATAAGGAGCAGCAACCGGATCGGTATGGGGCGGACGTGGAGAAAGTGTTGGCCAGCGGAAAGACACCGGCCGGAATGCACCGCCCGATCATGGTGGATGAAATCCTCTCCGCTTTGCAACCGCGTCCCGGGATGACCGCGCTCGATTGCACGCTCGGTTACGGAGGTCATGCCCGCGCGCTCCTTGACCGTATCCAACCGGGCGGACGCATGATCGGGCTCGACACTGATCCCATCGAATTGCCCAAGACCGAATCCCGACTCCGGGCCCTCGGTTATGACGAAGCGATGTTATCGGTGCGGCGCATGAACTTTGCCGGCGCAGTCCAACTCATCGGGACGGAAGCGCCCCGCGGATTCGATCTGATCCTTGCCGATCTAGGTGTCTCCTCGATGCAGATGGATGACCCGGCCCGCGGGTTCACATTTAAACACGAAGGCCCATTGGATTTGCGGATGAACCCAAACCGCGGACACCCAGGAAGTGAGTTACTGGCCCGGACGCCAGTCGAAGAGTTGGAAGAGATCCTGCGCGAGAACTCCGATGAACCCCGCGCTCCACAGATCGCCCGTGCCATTGTCGAGTATCGGCAACGCCGCCCAATCACGACCACCACGGAACTGTCCGAGTTGGTCCGAAAAGCCGCGCCCGGCCCACACAGCGATGACTCTGTCCGCCGCGTATTTCAAGCCATCCGGATCGCGGTAAATGAAGAATTGAGCGCCTTGGAAACCTTTCTACGTCATCTGCCGTCCTGCCTTGCACCCGGTGGAAGAGTGGCGATCTTAAGCTTCCATTCCGGCGAAGATCGCAGGGTCAAACACGCCTTCAAGGAAGGCGCCCGGACCGGCCTTTACCAATCGATCTCG
>JAYUPM010000542.1:0-6218 GCA_043760145.1 Spartobacteria bacterium | reverse complement strand
CCAGCGGCTCAATGACTTTGCAAGCGCTTACCTCCTCTTCATCACAACCTCAAAAGATGTGGGTAATGCTTAGAGAGGACTGGCGCACTACAAAACGCGCACGCGATAAATAACGCGCCCTGACATCCGACAGGTTTTGTAGTGCGGCAGTCCTCTGCCGCTTTCGGATTGGATTGCGGGTCGGTTCGACAGTCGCGGATGTGGAGAATGCCAAACCTGACTTATTCGGTCCGGGTTCTTTATCTGCGTTCATCCGAGATATCTGCGGTTAAAAATTCCTGGATCTGCGGGGAGGGTTGACCACAGATGTCGCGGATTATCGCGGATGGGGGCAACAGAATGAAAAATGAAGAAGTGTGGGAATGCGCCCTTGCCGCATAAATGCGGAACTACAAACCCCGGAACACGCTAAACAGATATCTGCCACAGCTATACATAACCCAAATCGTCCTCGTCCTTGTCCTCTTCACTGATCACTATTCACTGTTCACTGATCACTGTTCACTGTTCATTTGGTGGTTAACTTAACACCGAATCACCGGACTTTAACCACTTTCTGGACCTTGTTCTTGGTCACGATGTTGCCTTGGGAACCGCGGTTCTTTACCGCCAAACTCGCGAAATCGAATTCGATCTCACGTTTACGCAGACCCTTCGTCTCTTTAAGCATCACCATTACTTTGGGCGCCTCTTCCGGGGCGGAACAGATCGCGAGGTATAAAATCTTGCCGCCGGCCACGGGATAGAGCCGGTCGCGAATGACACCATCGCCCATGTGAAAACGCTTGGCGTAAGTCGCGCCTCCGTCCTTGTGTTCATACAGGAGGTTGTAAGTGGTGGCTGTGTCACTGCGCTTGAAGATGATCGCGTGGAGCAGATCCGCGCCGAAGAACTCTTTCTCGGCGACCTTGTTAACCTTGAGATTACCCTCACGGCAAATCGCCATGACTTCATCGAGATCGGAACATTCACCCAAAGGCTCGGCCGCTTCATCCTTCTTAAGGCCCCAGCCGATGAAGCCGTCTTTCTTGTTCACAAAGAGCTTTGTGTTGGCATGGGCAAGCTGGGCGGCAGCGATCGTGGAAAATGTGGTGATCTCAGTCCGGCGCTCCCGTCCTTTGCTATATTTCTTCTTAAGCCCCTGGAACCACGAGATTGTGTAAGTCGTAAGGTGGGCAAGAAACCCCTTTGTCTCGACCAAAGCCGCCTCGATCTTCAGCAGATCGTCCTCGGCACTTTTGGAATCGAACTTGGATATCCGTTTGATCTTGATCTCGGTAAGATGCGCACAGTCATCAGGGGTAACCTTGAGCCCTTTCGTATACGGCTTGAGCCCAGTATCAATCGCGGAAAGGACAGCTTCCCATGTCTCGCATGTCTCGATCTTCTGGTAGACCTTTTTCTCGATGAAAATCTTCTCGAGGCTCAGTGTGTGCCACCGCTCATTGAGTTCCTCCATCCGGATCTGCAATTCCCTCTTAAGCAGATCCCGGGTCCGTTCCGTGGAGACTCGAAGTATCTCGGTGACACAGGTAAACGAAGGTTTCTGGTCAAAGATCACCACCGCATTTGGATGGACCAGGATCTCGCACTCGGTAAACGCATAGAGCGCGTTCTTGATCACCTCGGGATCACTCCCCGGCAGCAGATGAATGAGAACCTCCGCATGCTCCGAAGTGTTGTCGTCCACTTTCTTGATCTTGATCTTCTCCTTCTGATGCGCCGCCACTATCGACGCGATCAAGTTGGGCACCACTGTCCCAAATGGGATCTCGGTAATTACCAACAGGCTCGGCGAACGGACCTCGATCTTTGCCCGGATCCGGACTTTGCCGCCGCGCCGGCCATCCTGGTAATCGGTGCAATCAACAAGGCCGCCTGTGAGAAAATCGGGGAGCAGAGTCGCCGTCATTCCTTTCAAGACGGCAATGCTGGCATCGAGGATCTCGATGAAGTTATGAGGCAGGACTTTGCATGAAAGACCGACGGCAATGCCCTCCACACCTTGGGCGAGGAGGAGCGGAAACTTGATCGGCAGAGTAACAGGCTCTTCGTTCCGCTCGTCGTATGACTTCGACCAGATGGTGGTCTTTGGATTAAAAGCGGCTTCAAGGGCGAACTTCGAGAGCCGGGCTTCGATGTATCGTGGGGCGGCTGCAGGATCGCCGGTAATGATGTTCCCCCAGTTGCCCTGCATATCGATGAGCAGTTCTTTCTGCCCCAGGCCGACCAGCGCATCGGTGATGCTGGCATCCCCATGCGGATGATACTTCATCGTGTTCCCGACCGCGTTGGCGACCTTGTTGTATCGCCCATCTTCGAGTTCCTTGAGCGAATGAAGTATCCGCCGCTGGACGGGCTTCAGGCCGTCATCGATATGCGGGACCGCCCGGTCTAGAATGACATAGGAAGCATACTCGACAAACCAAGTCTCGAACATCCCGTCCACGTGCTGGAGCGATGGGCTCAAGGCACGTTTGCCGGGCGCGGTTAATGCCGGAGTTAACGCCGGAGTTGTCTCTGTCAGTTGCAACTCCTGTTGCTCTGCGTTGTCCGGTCCTGCAGGGTCTGGTATGTCTGGCATCGTCTAAGTCGTGTAAGCAAGGTTCTTGATGATGAACTCCTGCCGGTCAGGTGTGTTCGCCCCCATATAGAACTGGAGCATCTTATCAACAGGATGTTCCTTCCCGATAATCACCGGCTCCAGCCGGATCTTCGGCCCGATGAAGTGCCGGAATTCGTCCGGCGAAATCTCACCCAATCCCTTGAACCGTGTCACCTCCGGTTGCGGTCCGAGCGCGGCCATCGCCTTGACCCGTTCCGGTTCCGAGTAACAGTATCGGGTCTCTTTCTTGTTCCGGACCCGGAAAAGAGGTGTCTGCAAAATATAAAGATGCCCGTTCTTGATGAGTTCGGGGAGGAAGGTGAGGAAGAAGGTGATCAACAGGAGGCGGATGTGCATTCCGTCCACATCCGCATCGGTGGCAAGGACGATGTTGTTGTAACGCAACTCATCAAGCCCGGCCTCCACGTTGAGCGCGCTATGGAGCATGCTCAGCTCCTCGTTCTCATACATGATCCGCCGGCTCTTTCCATGTGTGTTGAGCGGCTTGCCTTTCAATGAAAACACCGCCTGCGCATTCGGATCGCGCACCTTGGTGATCGAGCCCGACGCAGAATCGCCCTCAGTGATAAACAGGGTCGTCTTGCCGCGCCGATCGTCTTCCCCGCGCCGGGGTGCCTTGTCGTTAAAATGAATCCGGCAATCGCGCAGCTTGGAGTTATGCATGCTGACACGCTTGGCCGCATCCTTTGCTATGTCGCGGATGCCCGCCAGTTCTTTGCGTTCCCGTTCGTTCTGCTGGATCTTTTGCTGGATCGACTGGGCGACCGCTGCGTTGCGGTGGAGAAAGTTATCGAGCTCTTTCTTGAGCAGATCGGAGATGTAATTGCGAATCGTGACCCCGCCATTCGGGGTCATGGTCACACTGCCCAACCTTGTCTTGGTTTGAGACTCGAAGATCGGTTCCTGCACACGGATCGAGATCGCCGCGATGATCCCGGTCCGGATATCCGAGGCGTCATAATCCTTTTTGAAAAACTCGCGGACCGACTTCACGATCGCGTCCCGGAACGCCTGCTGATGAGTCCCTCCCTGGGTCGTGTGCTGGCCGTTTGTGAACGAGTAATATTCCTCCCCGTATTGGGTCGCGTGCGTGAATACGATCTCAAGAAGCTTCGCCCCGTCCTTGAGATGGATCGCCTTGTATGCCGTCGAGCCGTCGATCTTCTGGTTGAGCAAGTCGAGCAGCCCGTTCTCGGATTTGAATAGTTTCCCGTTGTAACTCAGCGTCAATCCAAGGTTCAGATACGCGTAATTCCACAAAAGGTTCTCAATGTATTCATCCTTGAAACTGTAGTTCGGGAAGATTTCCGGGTCCGGGATGAACGTGGTCAGTGTCCCCGATTTCTGGCCCGCCGCCGCCTTGACCCCATGATCCCGGACAAGGTTGCCTCCCGCAAATGCCGCTCTCCGGGTCTTATCGTCGCGGTAACTTTGGATATCAAACTGCGCCGAGAGCGCATTGACGGCCTTCAACCCAACCCCATTCAGCCCGACGCTCCGCTGAAACGCTTCACTGTCATATTTCCCGCCGGTATTCGGTTTGCCGGCGCAATCGACGAGGCTCCCCAGTGGGATCCCGCGGCCAAAATCGCGGACCGTAACGCTTTGGGTCCCATCTGGATTGGGCGAAACGGAGACATCGATCCGTTTGCCGCAGCCCATGGTGAACTCATCGATCGAATTATCGATGGTCTCCTTGAGCAGGATATAAATCCCGTCATCGTGCGCCGCCCCATCGCCCAACCGCCCAATATACATCCCGGGTCGTCGGCGGATATGCTCGTTCCATTCGAGGGATCGGATGTTGGCTTCGGTATACTTCGCGGGGACTTGGCTCATTAAGAGCCGCGTTCATACGTCAAGAATCCGCCGGGCGGCAGCGGAAAAATGCCGGGAACCAAATATTTTTCGCGCGGCAGAGAGCAGCAGAGGCGTCTCGCCTCTATTCTTCAGCGTGGTAGAGGCGTCTCGCCTCTATTCTTTGATTCAGATACGGACACCGCTGCCACGAAGACTGCCTCCTACGTGCAGCCGCGGAGAACGAAGAGGATCAGCAGGATCGGAACCGGGATTCCGATCAGCCAAAGAAGTCCCCAGCCCAAAGCGCCGGATTCGCTATCTAAATTTCTCTTGTTCATACCCTCAGATCGCAATCAGCGCGGAAAATGCGTGTGCCCTGACCCCTCCCCCTCCCCCTCGCTCTTTGCGGCAATGATTGAGGCCAAGGATCTGATGGAACGGCTTCCGGGGCGCGTGGACCAGATCGTGGGACTGGTCGCCACGAACAAATAGCGGATCAAAGTGGATTCGATCGATGAAGGGCAACTCATCATCGGGCTAAATTCCAGCTAGTTTCGACAAACAGATTCCTTGATGAGTTGGACAAGAAGTGGGGCGCCTCAGCCTGCGAACTAGCTAACTTCCTCGTCCTCGTCCTTCGTTCTTCAAAAAGCCTGGCAACGATCTTCCCGCCCGCAATCCAATCCGAAAGCGCCAGAGGACAGGCGCACTACAAAACGCAAGCGACAAGGTAGGGCGTCCTATAGTCCGCCAGGTTTTGTAGTGCGGCTGTCCTCTGCCGCTTTGATACGCGACGAGTTGCGAATGTTTAAAAAACGAAGGACGAGGACGATGGACGAGGACGATGGAGACCGAAAGACCTCAATCCCGCAGGACCATACCACCATGCGAATGCTCGGTATCAGCATGGCGGAATCCGGCGAGGTTCGCGCTCAGATCGTGCCGGAACCCATATCGCCGGGAGACCTCCCGCGCGCGTCGGATCAGTTGCTCGCGGGAGATCGCTTGCTTGCTGGAAAGTCCGATGAAGATCTTCGTGTCCGGGCCCGGGACATCCAAGACATAGAGATCCTCAAAAGCCGTCCGGTAAGTCAGGAGCATGTCGTGGTAGTGGCGGTTCGAATTGGGACCCCAGATGTTCGCAACCACGATCCCTTCAGGCGAAAGCACCTTTTTAACCGCCCCGAGGAATTCCAGGGTCCGCATATGCACCGGGACGGAATCCGCATCGAAACAGTCGAGGACAATAAGATCGAAACGGTCCCGGCAGTTCTCGATAAAATCGCGGCCGTCCTCGATGAAGACGCGAAGCCGCGGGTCCTCTTGAAAACCGCAGTAACCTTTTGCGATCTCGACCACGCCGGGATCAATCTCGACAACATCGACCGCGAGCTCCGGGAGCCGACTGTGAAAGAAATTAGGCAATGTGCCGCCTCCGAGCCCGACGATTAACGCCCGCGTCGGATCGCGCACAAACCCGAGGCAGAGCGGCAGCGCTCCGGCATACGGCAGCGCGGTATGTTGCGGGTCCCCCACCTTCACGATGCTCTGACAGACACCATCATGGCCAAAGCGCAGGGTCCGCAATCCGGCGTCATTTTCCGTAACGACCAGCAGGTTAAATCCTGAGTGTTGCGCAACCAAAGTTCGTTCCCCGCTTTTCATCCGGACAACTCATAACGCAGAGGAGGCCTGTAACGCAAAGGGCGCAGTCGATTTTAACGCAGAGCAAGGCAGACCCGGAATTTAACGCAGAGGCGCAGAGACGCAGAGGGGGGCAGGCACATGAAGC
>JAYUPM010000541.1:0-6219 GCA_043760145.1 Spartobacteria bacterium | reverse complement strand
CCGAACGTGACGGGCAACGGGATCGATGCGTGCGGCCACACTGTCGTAGAAACGATTCATGGCCAGCTGGTTGAAATAGAGGAATCCTGGCAGCCGATTCAGCCATTCCACGACGAGTTGATTCTCGTCAGTAAAGAGAGAGACGTCCACCCACTCGTCGCGCTCCTGACCTTTGGCATGCAGCATTCGAAGAAAAGTGTCGTTCATCGCTGCCCGCTCGCTCCCCATGGTGAATTGGTGGTCAGTGAGCACGTTGATCACTGCAAGGTCTGCTTGAATCTTCAATAGCTCCGCATCCGCCCATCCATTTTCCCGAAGCCCATCCCGCATACCATCCACAAGGAGGCTGAGGATCGCAATCCGCACCATTCCGCTGATCATGACCGGTTCCCGATCCAGCGCGCGACAGAGCCGCACCATGCCAGTCAGTTCACGATACGCAGCCGCACTTTGGTCAATGGCCAGATGCGCTTCCATCCGGATCCGATGCATTCGCGCCGCGTCGAAAAAAAATCCGAGATGGGGCAAGGACGTGGCCACTCCCTTCTCCCAGCTAATCGGGAATCGAGAGAGCGGCCGGCGCTCGGCGTCAATCAATTGGGCAAACGCCACGCCCCACTTTTGATCCAGCGCAGTGAGTGTGTCGCTTGCGGGATCAGGACCGGCCGACGCCAGTAGTTTCTCCGCCACCAAAATCCTCTGCCACTCGGAAAAATTGACCGGTCCACCTTTTCTCAAAGCATCAGGCAGGTGCAAGGCGTTTTGGGCCTTGGCTTGAACGGATTTATCCGGAGAAAAAAGATCTACGATCAACGGTGCCATCGCGAAGTTCTCCGCGTCCGGGATGGGGGGCCGAAGCATCTCGCTGAGAGTCATAACCACTCCACGCTGGCGCGCTTCGGCTTCGTATTTTTCCCAAGCCCGCCGTCCCTGCGCATTGAGAATGATCACCCCGAGCGCCAACAAAAGAGCCAGCGCCGCGATCGCACAACCGAAAATCCACAGCGTCTTTAACCGGAACACCGCGCGGAGAAATTTCTTCATCGGAAGCTAATTATCGGAAAAACTGAAAAGAAGGCGGAAGCGAGAAAAGTGTTTTATAGGAGGTATGGAGAATCCGCCAGCGCGGCCTTGGCCAGTTCCGACCACCGCACCATGACGACCCCCAAGGAGATGGGGCGCCCTAAGCCCAGAGTCTCTCTTTTTGTATTTGAGGGGGCGAGGGCGCCCCATCTCCTTGGGCGCCCGGCGCCATCGTCATTCGTCATTCTGGTTTCGTCATTTGTTTACGCGCAACCGGAAGCCGCTTCGGGAGTTTGATATGGAACGGGCACCGCGTATCGTGCCGCCCCACCGAATCCATGAGAACCCGATCATTGCTCACAGCCGTCCTTTTCCTTGCCGCAGCCCCGGCTCGGGCGCAGGACGCGGCGCCGAGCCCGGAGCAGCTCGCGTTTTTCGAGAAGAAGATCCAGCCGGTCCTTGTCGAGAAATGCTACAAGTGCCACTCGGAGAAAGCGGAGAAGATCAAAGGGGGGCTCGTGCTCGATACGCGGGAAGGGATCCGGCGCGGAGGCGACAACGGACCGGCAGTGGTGCCGGGCGATCTCGCGGAAAGTCTGGTGGTGGAGGCACTTCGATACACCAACAAAGATTTTGCGATGCCGCCGGAAAAGAGCGGGGGCAAACTCTCCGATGAGATCATCAAGGATTTCGAGACATGGATCAAGATGGGGGCAGCGGATCCGCGGTCCGGGGCGGCAAAGGTTGTGAAGAAATATGATGCGGACGAGGCGCGCAAATGGTGGTCGTTTCAACCCATCGTCAAGCCCGCTGTGCCGCAGCCCGCGCTTGCTGGATGGGCAAAGAACGACCTCGACCGGTTGGTGCTCGCGGGCCTGGAAACCAAGGGGCTTAGGCCGGTCGCCGATGCCGATAAGACCACGCTGATCCGGCGGATTTACTTTGATTTGATCGGACTGCCGCCGACCCCGAAAGAGATCGACACCTTTTTGAAAGACACATCGGCAGACGCATTTGCGAAGGTGGTCGATCGGCTCCTTGGTTCGCCGCAATATGGGGAGCGCTGGGGACGGCACTGGCTCGATGTGGCCCGATACGCGGAATCGAGCGGCAAAGACGTGAACATCGCGTTCCCGAATGCGTGGCGTTATCGCGATTACGTTGTGGCCGCTTTCAACGCGGACAAGCCGTTCGACCAATTTGTGCGCGAACAAATTGCGGGCGACCTGCTCCCGGCGCGCGATGATCAGCAAAGGGCCGAACAGATTGTCGCCACCGGTTTTCTCGCGCTCGGCCCGAAAGGTTTGAACGAGCAAAACCCGCGGCAGTTCATGCTCGATCTCGTTGATGAACAGATCGACACGGTTTCGCAGGCGATCCTTGGGGTGACGGTGGCGTGCGCCCGTTGCCACGATCACAAATTCGATCCGGTCCCGCAGCACGAATACTACGCCCTGGCCGGCATCTTCCTCAGCACCGATACCCGTTACGGAACGACGCGTGGTTTCCAGAACAGACATTCAAGCGATTTGATCGCGCTCCCGAAAGGCGCGGCGGCCCCGGTTCTTGGCCAGAAGATGAATCCCGAGGAACGCAAACGCAAAGAGCTGCAGGTCGAAGAATTGAAGAAGGAACAGCAGCAGTTTTTGGCCCAACGTTTTAGGCAGCGCCAGGACCCGGCGCCCGGCGAAAATAATCCCCAACGCCCCTCGCAAACCCAGCAGCAACGGGCATTGCAGCTCGCCGCCCAACTCGACCGTTTGGAAATGGAGCTCAAATACGTGGACGAATATGGATACCCAAAAGCACTCGCCATGGGGACCGTGGATCTCCCGGCATCGCCGTCCAATCGCGGTTCGGAGGGGCGCGGATTCAATCAACGGATGCAAAACCGGCTGCGGGACCGGTTCGGTGGACGGCCCCCGGAATTCGCGAGCATCGGCAACAGCCCGCTTTATGCGAGGGGCGAAGTGGACAAGCCCGGAAGCAAAGTGCCCCGGGCGTTGCCGGGGCTGATGCGGGCGGACCAAACGATTCCAGAATCGAGCAGTGGCCGCCGCGAATTAGCGGATGCGTTGGTGGGCGAATCCAATCCGCTGACGAGCCGGGTCATGGCCAATCGAGTGTGGCACTGGCTCTTTGGGGATGGGATTGTCGAGAGCACGGACAACTTCGGGACGACCGGCCAGAAGCCGAGCAACCAGGCGCTCCTCGATCATTTGGCGACACGCCTGACCGACAACCAGTGGTCGATTAAAAAGCTCATCCGCGAGATCGTCCTCAGCCGGACCTATCAACTCGGCTCCGCGTTCGATGGGAAGAATTTCACGGCTGACCCGGAGAACGCGCTCGTTTGGCGGATGAGCAAGAAGCGCCTCGATGCCGAGTGTGTTCGGGATGCGATATTGAGCGTAAGCGGACAGCTCGATCTGAATGCATCGGTCGGATCGTTGATTGCCCGGGAGGGGGAAGGCCCGATCGGCGGGCCGCCGCGGCTCGGTGGGATTGTGGAAGAAAAAATCATCGGGGCGGCAGGCAACCAACGCAGTCTTTACCTGCCAGTGGCAAGGGATGTCCTGCCCGATGCGCTGGCTGTGTTCGACTTCCCCGAGCCGAGTCTTGTGACCGGGGCGCGTGAAACCACCAACGTCCCGGCCCAGGCCCTTTACATGCTCAACAGCAGTTTTGTCGGCACACAGGCCGAGAAAATGGCGGAACGAATCATGGCGGGTTATCCGGGCGGCCCGAATGCTGGGGTGGCCATGAACCTTGATCAGCGCTTGGTTTACGCATACTGGCTCGCCTTTTCACGCGCGCCGGACCAGGCCGAGCGCCAGGCCGCATCCAACTTTTTCGCCCGGTTCCCATCCAACTGGAGCAAGGGCGATAAATCGTCCGCCGGCATGCGCGATGCCTCCGATATCAAAGCCGCATGGACCAGTTTTTGCCGCGCTTTATTTGCCAGTGCCGAGTTCCGTTATCTCAACTAACCACCCTCCCATGAACGACGATTTCCACTCCTGCGGCGATACGACCCCGCTCTTCACCCGACGCGACATTCTCAGCAAAATGTCGTGCGGCTTCGGTTACCTGGCCTTTGCCGGCCTCGCCGCCCAAGCCGCTCCGTCCACCCCGTCCACCGAGTCCATTGCGCCCACCCCGTCCGTCCCGTCCAATCCTCTCGCTCCAAAACCACCGCATTTTCCGGCCCGGGCGAAAAGAGTGATCTTTCTCTGCATGCGGGGAGCGCCCTCGCACGTGGACACTTTCGATTACAAGCCGCAGCTCACCGCGGATAACGGCAAGCCCGGCAAACGTCCGGGGACAAAGCTGCTCGGGTCGAAATGGAAATTCTCGCAGCACGGGCGAAGCGGTCTCTGGATATCGGAGCTCTTTCCAAACGTGGCAAAGCACGCGGATCAGATCTGCCTTGTGCGTTCGATGCAGACGGATCTGCCGGCGCATCCGCAAGCGATGCTCAAATTGCACACCGGCAACTCGCAATTTGTCCGCCCTTCGCTCGGGGCATGGGCGTTATACGGGCTCGGTTCGCTCAACGAAAATCTCCCGGGCTTCGTCACGCTGACGCCTCCAAGCGGATTCGGCGGCGCGCAAAATTATGGGAGCAGCTTTCTGCCAGCGATGTATCAGGCGACACGGATCGGCTCCGATAACCGGCCCATCGCGGGAGCCGAGGTGCGCAATCTTTCCACCCAGCTCAGTCCTTACGCCCAGCGCGTCGAACTCGACCTGGTCCAGGCTTTGAATCGGGAAAAGTTGGGGCGCGACCGGATCAACCCGGAAATCGAGGGAGTCATCGAATCGTTCGAACTGGCATTCAAGATGCAGAGCCAGATGCCGCAAGTGATGGACATTTCCAAGGAAACCGATGCCACAAAAAAGCTCTACGGGATCGGCGAGGGACCGACCGATGATTTTGGCCGCAAATGTTTGCTGGCCCGGCGCATGGTGGAATCCGGGGTGCGATACGTGGAGATCACGCACGGGAATTGGGATCAACATTTCAACCTGAGCACGGGTCTGACCAATAATTGCCGGGCCACAGATCAGCCCATTGCCGCATTGCTCACCGATCTGCAATCGCGCGGGCTGCTCAAGGATACGCTGGTGCTATGGGCGGGCGAATTTGGCCGGACCCCGCATGCCCAAGGGGGCGACGGGCGCGATCACAATAACAAAGCGTTCTCGATTTGGATGGCCGGGGGCGGAATCAAAGGCGGGATAAGCTATGGCCAGACCGATGCGTATGGGTATGAAGCGATCGAGAACAAGGTCCAGATCCACGATTTGCACGCCACCATCCTCGCCTTGCTGGGGCTGGATCACGAGAAGCTCACCTTCCCGTATGCGGGCCGCAATTTCCGGCTCACCGATGTCTCTGGGAACGTCGTCAAAGAGATCATCAGCTAGGCGGGCTCCGTGTCCGGGTTCGTAGTCCCGGCTTCAGCCGGTAAAACGCGTCCGCAAACATTGGGATGATGAGAATTTTAACGCCTGCGGATGTTCGCGGATAGGGAAAAGGCATGGCCTCTTAAATGCACCCGAAAAGCGACGGGACGTCGCTGCCACGAGTGGGAAAGGAACCCGAAATCATTTCGCAACTCTTGTCCACTTCTGCGGTTAACCTTGGACACGACCCGGCCGGCGTTTGCGTCGGCCTTGTCATCAACTCCGAACAACTAGAATACATTAATGAAATCACTTCCCACATTGCTGGCGCTTCTCGCGTTCGGCACCGTTAGTTTCGCCGCCGATGACGCCCATCCCAAAAAAGAGGGCGACAAGCCAAAACACGCCCCCGCCGAGAGATTCAAGAAGCTCGACGCCAATAACGACGGCTCGGTGACCGCCGACGAGTTCAAGGCCAGCCCAAAGGGACAGAAAGATCCCGCCAAGGCCGACGAAATCTTCAAGAAAAAGGACAAAGACGGCGACGGCAAGCTGAGCCTTGATGAGCTCAAGGCCCACTGCCCAAAGAGAGAGAAGAAGAACAAGAAGTAAGCCGCTTCTTCAGCAAAATTTGAAAACGCCGCACTGATTCCAGTGCGGCGTTTTTTTTGGGTTTGTAGTTCCGCATTCATGCGGCGGGGTTGAAGACAAACACACTAAGCGTCAGGAAGGGACGCTCACAGACCGGCTGAAGCCGGAACTACGAACCCCTCCCGCTTACTTCTT
>JAYUPM010000540.1:0-2520 GCA_043760145.1 Spartobacteria bacterium | reverse complement strand
AAGCAGCTATCACCGCTTTAACGTATACCGCGTGGACGATACTGGCGGTGGGGCGAACATTAATAGCCCGCTCCCGGAACGAGACGCGGTTGAAAACGAGCGGCCGGTTCCGCCCGCAGAGCATTCTGTGCTGGTGGGTTGGTGCGCCAGCACTGAGCACTTCGAATGGATTCAGCAAGCCGGTCTTTACAACTTTCGTGCTGGGCTGCGCCATGGTTCGATTCGGTTGGAGCCGCCCGTCGCAGCCGCCCGACATCTTTTGCTTCACGGAGGCCATAACAAAGCGTGGGCTGGCCTGTGGCGCATTAAGACGCGAGGCCCACGAATTTTTACTCGAGAGGAACTTCTAAGGCGCGGCTATCCATCCACGTCGGACTCAGATGCAATTTACGCCGTGTTCGATGTTGAGCCGGATTCGTTTTACACTGGTTGGAGGTGGGATTTTGCAAAACTTCCCGGCAAGAAAACCGGGTCCGCTTCCGCTGCACCATTTGCGGTAAGTATGGTTGACGTGCTGGGCGTGCATCTCACATGACGAACAATCCGCGGAGGTTTATAAGAGTAGACCCAGCGTTCATCGAACGACTTTATTCCCAATAATTCTTCTAGAAAGCCACGGGATAGTGGGTTCTATGCAGTGATGAATTATCAATCGCACCAGCCTGACCCCGCCGCCATTTTTGGTTGCGCCATTTCTCTATGGCATGCGTGCATAAAGATGCCCCAAGGCAATAACCGTGTGAATCTCAGTGAGTGTTACAAGGGCATGGATCAACTTATGGGGGTGGTGATGGAGATAGGCACCCGGTTCGAGACATGGGCCTGTGCGCATGTCGCCTTTGAAGAATGGAGCGAAGTTTGGCCTTACATAATGAAGGATCGCTTCGGTGCTGCATGCGTGGGCGTCCAGTCACCAACCTCACTCGCGGAGTTCGATGACGACGATTGCCTCCGAGTGGCCCTGCAATTGCGGCTTCCAGTCAAAGTCACCAACGGCCTTCCCGTCCCGATTGTCGTGACCGCACCCAATCCACTCCAGAATTCGGCATTCGTGGCTTTTCGAATTCAAACAGTGCGCAGATTGGCCGGTGACGACATCCGCGAGCCGTTCACGTGGGACGATGACCCATTTGATGATCACTTCAGCCCGCCACACGTCGCGCTGTATGGCGTCGGCAGCGATGATTTGCTTGAACACATCGCTGACCGTCGGACGTATGCTGATGCAGTGAGCTTGGCTCAGAAAATTGCGCCGGGCGCGCAGTTTCCAAAGGTGCCGATTTTCCACGATGCGCCACTGAATAATTCCCTAATCCTTTAAAGAATCGGAATCCGGTCGATCGCGTCTGCGAATGTGAAGCCTTCGATCAAAGTCGCCTCCTCTTTTCGTTTCCGATAAACCGGCGACATGGTTAGCGTCTGCGGCGTGAAAAAGCCCGGCGACATTAACCGAAAGAATCAACGACTACTCCGGTTGACCGATGAACGGGGCACTGACCATAACGCTCGAATTTGGATTCTGAAATGTGGGGAATGCTCGCATATTTACGGCAGCAACAGCACGGACGCATTCGAACGCAAATGCCCGAAATGCGAGGGAGGAGCCCAGGGCCTCGCAATTCCCATTGAGCAGGCCGGTATAGACTGGACGCGCGAAGAACATATAGTCGCCTTCGATCTGTATAACGGCATCCCATTCGGGAGGATTCATTTTACGAATCCTCGAATCCAAGAACTTGCGGCGCTATTGGGACGGACGGATAACTCTGTATCGCTCAAGCTCGTAAACTTCGCCCGGCTTGATCCCGTTCTTCAAGCTCGCGGAGTAAAAGGAATGTCAAAAGGAGCAAAGGGGGAAGCCGCTATTTGGGATGAGTTCGCTCATGATCCCGAGGGCCTTGCACTTGAAACTCAGCGCCTTGTTGCCCTGCGCTTAGGCAAGCCCTTGGAAGAGGTAGCCGAAATCGAGACGGCAGATTTGCCAAAAGCAGGCCTCGAACGCGATGCATTGGTGAAGATTCGTATTAACCAAAGCTTTTTTCGGCGCCGGATTCTCTCTGCTTACGATTTTCGCTGTTGCGTCACTGGGCTCACTATCCAACCACTTCTCACAGCCAGTCACATTGTGCCGTGGGCCGTAGATAAAGAGAATCGGCTTAATCCCAAAAATGGACTCTGCTTAAACGCCGTCCATGATCGAACCTTCGACCGTCACCTGATGTGGATAGAGGAAGATTACGTAATCCGATTCGCATTGCGTTCCTTCGAAGTGACAGCGGGAACCAAAGAGTCCATTGAATGGCTCACCCGTTTTGAGGGCCGAAAGCTCATATTGCCGAAGAAGTTTGCGCCCGACCCGGCGTTTTTAAAAAAGCATGCTGCCATCTGCAAGGCCAAGGGTGGTTAGGCTTGGCGGGAACAGAGAACGTGATCGCTTGGGGACGCGCACACTTCGCAAAGACGGATGGACGGTCGTCCGGATATGGGAGTGCGATTTGAAACCGCAGCCATCCCACAGAG
>JAYUPM010000539.1:0-6303 GCA_043760145.1 Spartobacteria bacterium | reverse complement strand
GAGGTCGGAGGTCGGAGGTCGGAAAAGCGGAAAGGGGATTCGATGGCTCCTTTATTTCTTCGTTGCCGGCGCTTCGGCCGGAACAGGATAGCGCAGGACGCTGATGCCTTCTGGAGTGAGATACTTGTTGGCAACCCGCTGGAGGTCTTCGCGTTTGACCGCCAGATACCGATCCAGTTCGGTGTTGATCAGGTTCGTGTCCCGGTAAAAGAGGTGATATCTGGCAAGGTTCTTTGCCCTGCTGCTCATTGTCCCAAAAGCGCTGGCGAACTCGGTTTCCTTCTGGTTGATCGCCTTTTGAAACTCGGCAGCGGTTACGCCCTCGGCTTTGACCTTGGCCACTTCGTCGCTGATCAATCCGTCGAGTTGCTCCAGGCTCACCCCGCGCTGGCCTGTGGCGAATACGCCGATCACGCCCACTTTTTCCATGAGATAAGGAAACGCTTCCACGTTCAGGGCCGCCTGCTCTTTTTCCACCAAGCGCTTGTAAAGGCGCGAGCTGTGGCCACTCGAAAGGATGTTGCCCAGAAGCTCGACGGGATAGGCATCGGGATCGGTCTCAATCGGGGCCCGCCATGCGTGCAGAGTCGCGGGCAGGGGAGTGTTTTCCTTCAGGACTTCCTTCGATTGCGGGGCGGTCTGGGCTGGTAGATCCACCTGCGGACGCACGATCTCAGCCCCGCGCGGGATTGCCCCGAAGTATTCCTCAATCAGCTTTTTCGCTTCTTCCACCTCGAAATCCCCAGCCAATGAGAGGGTCGCGTTGTTGGGGATGTAATAGGTTTTATAGAACTCCCGAAACTCCGCGATGCTGGCCTGGTCGATATATTGCGTGGAACCGATCGGCACCCATGCGTATGGGGTCTCCTTGAAAACCAGCGCCGCAAGGTGCTCGAATAGCGTGCCGTAAGGCTGGTTATCGACCCCGCGCAGTTTCTCTTCCTTCACCACCTTGCGCTGGGTTTCCACTCCGACTTCGTCGATCTTCGCGTGCAACATCCGCTCGGATTCGATCCAGAGGGCGAGGCGCAACTGATTGGATGGGAGGTTGAAATAATAATCGGTTTGATCAAAGGAGGTGCTCGCGTTGAGGTTGCCGCCTGCCCCCGAGATGTATTTGTCGATCTTGCTCCGCGGTATGTTCTCCGAGCCTTCAAACATCAGGTGCTCAAAAAAATGGGCGAACCCGGTCCGGTCCGGCCGTTCGTTTTTGCTGCCCACATGATAGAGGACGTAGCTGGAAACCACCGGGGCCGCGTGGTTCTCGTGAAGAATAACATGGAGCCCATTGGGGAGGTCATACTCGATGAACTTGATCGGTTTGAGGATCGAGGTGTGGACTGGCGGGGCGACCTTATCATCGGCCTTATCATCGGCAGCAAGCAACGGAAGAGGGAGGAGACACGCCAGGATGGCGGCAAATTTTGGAGACATGGCGGTGTGAGACAGGAGGTTGGGGGAATCGTTCGAGCGCGGAACTTAGTTTGGGCGCCCGGATTTTGATATTTCAAATTTCAGGTCATCCCACAGAAAGATGGCCCACGGAACACACGGAACACACGGAATACGCGGAAGGTGTGGAGGATTAAGAATCACGCATCAAGCATCACGAATCCGGCCTCTTCACCCCTTCCGTGTAGTCTGTGTATTCCGTGGGCCACTTCCGAATAGTCCCTGTGTTCCGTGGGCCAACTTTCCGTGGGGCGCCTCTGCTCTTGCCGTGCCCGGTTTCACCCGCTTTTCTAGCGCTCCCATGAACGACTCGTTCCAAACCCTCCAAACTTTCGACCTCGGCGGTGGCAAACAAGGCCACCTCTTTTCCCTCCCGGCCTTGGAAAAATCCGGCATCGGACCGATCTCCCGGTTGCCTGTCAGCATTCGCATCGTGCTCGAAGCGGTGTTGCGCAATTGCGATGGCAAGAAGGTGACCCCCGAGGATGTGAAACGGCTCGCCAACTGGAACGCCAAGGCGCCCGACCAGGTGGAGATCCCGTTCGTGGTGGCTCGCGTGGTGTTGCAGGATTTTACAGGGGTCCCGCTCCTGGTGGACTTGGCGGCGATGCGCTCGACCGTGGCGCGGATGGGGCGCGATCCGCGGATGATCGAACCGCTGGTGCCGGTGGATCTCGTGGTCGATCACAGTGTGCAGGTCGATTATTTTGGGGCCGCCGATTCGCTGGAACGCAACCTTGAACTCGAGTTCAAGCGGAACCGGGAACGCTATCAGTTGCTGAAATGGGGCCAGCAAGCCTTCAAGACGTTCGGTGTCGTGCCGCCCGGAATCGGGATCGTCCACCAGGTCAACCTCGAATACCTTGCCAAAGGCGTTCTGGAGCGCGACGGCGTTTATTTTCCCGACACACTGGTCGGCACCGATTCGCATACGACAATGATCAACGGGCTCGGCGTTGTTGCGTGGGGCGTGGGCGGGATCGAGGCCGAGGCCGGGATGCTCGGCCAACCAGTCTATTTTCTCACCCCGGAAGTGGTCGGGGTTCATCTCACGGGCGCGTTAAGTGAAGGGGTCACCGCCACCGACCTTGTCCTGCACATCACACAGATGTTGCGCAAAGCGAAGGTGGTCGGGAAGTTTGTCGAGTTCTTCGGGCCGGGGGCGGTGTCGCTGCCAGTCGTGGACCGGGCGACGATTGCCAACATGGCGCCGGAGTATGGGGCGACTATGGGGTTCTTCCCAATCGATGAAAAAACGGTGGCTTACCTGCGGGTCACCGGTCGGCCGGAGGAACTCTGTGTTGCGTTCGAGAATTATTATAAGGCGCAGAATCTTTGGGGGATTCCGAAGCAGGGCGCGATCGATTACAGCGTGGAAGTGGGGCTCGATCTTTCGACGGTCGTGCCGGCGGTGGCGGGGCCGCGCCGACCCCAGGACAGGATTGAGTTGCAGGAACTCAAGGAAAGTTTCCGCACGCTCCTCGCGAAACCGGTTGGCGAAGGCGGTTACGGAAAACCTGAGGAGAGTTTATCGACCCGGCACACGGTAATAATCAACGGCTCAAGGATGACGCCGCAACATGATGTCCTCCCTTCCACAGACACCCGCCGTGATCATCTTCACGAGGGTGACCCGATGAATAAGTTGGAGATGGTCAGCAACCGGCCCACACCGACGCCGGTGGAGGATTTGGAGGACACGCCATATCGCGCCGGGAATGTGCAACTCGGGCATGGATCCGTGTTGATTGCGGCGATCACCAGTTGCACCAACACAAGCAACCCAAGTGTCATGCTCGCTGCCGGGCTTCTGGCCAAGCGCGCGGTCGAGCGCGGTTTGCATGTGGATGCCTCGGTGAAAACATCCCTCGGGCCAGGCTCGCGGGTTGTCTCCGATTATCTAGCGAAGACCGGGCTCCAATACTTTCTGGATCAACTCGGATTCAATGTCGTCGGATACGGGTGCACCACTTGCATCGGCAATAGCGGGCCGCTTCATCCACGGATTGAAGAGGCACTTCTCGATCACGATTTGGTGGCAGCCAGTGTGTTAAGTGGGAACCGCAACTTTGAAGCGCGCGTCCATCAAAGTATCAAAGCGAACTTCCTCATGTCCCCGCCCTTGGTCGTCGCGTTCGCGCTCGCGGGCACTGTGGATATCGATATGCGCCATGACCCGATCGGCATAGGCAGCGATGGCCAACCTGTCTTTCTGCGCGATCTCTGGCCCTCTCTCGAGGAAGTCCGGAGCCTGATGGAAAGCGCGATTTCCCCGGACGTATTCCGCCGCTTATACAGCAATTTCGCGAGTCAGAATCCGAAGTGGAACGAGATCCCGGGCAGCACCGGCGAGGTCTACGCATGGGATGGGACGAGCACTTACATCCAGGAACCGCCTTTCTTCCAGGACTTCGACCTTTCGGCTGGAACCATTTCCGAGATCAAGGGGGCGCGGGCACTCGGGATCTTCGGGGACAGCGTAACCACCGACCACATCAGTCCCGCGGGAGCCATCAAAAAAAGCTCACCTGCCGGGCAATATTTGGTCGAACACGGAGTGGCTCCCGAAGATTTCAACAGCTATGGAAGTCGGCGCGGCAATGATCGGGTCATGACCCGCGGGACATTCGCCAATGTCCGGATCAAGAATCTCATGGTGCCCGGGACTGAAGGAGGAATCACCAAGCATCAACCCGATGGTGAAGTGATATCCATTTATGATGCGGCCATCAAGTATCAGGCGTCGCGTATCCCGCTGGTGATCTTTGCGGGCCAGGAATATGGGACGGGCAGTTCCCGCGATTGGGCCGCCAAAGGGACTCGGTTGTTGGGAGTTAAAGCTGTGATTGCCCAAAGCTATGAGCGAATCCACCGATCCAACCTTGTGGGCATGGGAGTGTTGCCTCTCCAATTCCCGGACGGGGTCACTGCCCAGACGTTGGCGCTGGATGGGACGGAGAGCTTTGATCTTCTTGGCTTGGACGACAATATCCGGCCGATGAGCACGGTTAAACTGATCATCACCCGCACCAACGGACGCACGGAAGAGGTGGCGTTGCGCAGCCGGATCGATACCGGGATCGAAGTCGATTATTACCGGCACGGCGGGATCCTGCCGTTTGTGTTAAGGGAATTGGTCCGGGAACCATAAGCAAGGAGGGGGGCGGCATCCTGCCGCCCACGTATCAACAGCGGCCGGAAGCCGGTATCTGTTTAGCGCGCCAATCTTCATCGCGGAGCGAATCGTGGCAGCGACGTCCCGTCGCTTTTCTCCGCGGGAGGGTTTGGTTCCTCAGTTTCCCTCATCCGCGGAGCCGCACCCGGAATGGAATTGGCGGCCCGGCACACCCCGGGAACTGGCGAATCCCCAGGAAAATAGCTCGATTGCCAGGTCTTAAAGAGGCTCGCTTACGCACCTATTCGTCAATCCGCGCCACTTGCCGCTCGATTTGAACCCATCCTCCCTCAAGCCAACCCAGTTTGTCTGTCCCCGTTCTTCCCGTCCCCGTTCTTCCCCAAATAAGAATCAGGCGGGACAAAACTCCGGTCTCCTTCCCCGTTAGAAAACCCCTGATTAAAACCCGGAGGAGAATGAAACCGCGAATGGACGCGAATTAACGCGAATAAGAAAAAGACAGGACAAACTCCGGTCTCCTTTCCTTCCTGTTCTTCCCGGACCCGCAATCCAATCCGAAAGCGCCAGAGGACAGGCGCACTACAAAACGCTCACGCGATAAATAGCGCGCCCATCCTTCCGACAGGTTTTGTAGTGCACTCTGCCGCTTTCTATAAGCGCTTTCCCTGCCGGGGGATTTTTAACCGCAGATAACTCAGATAAACGCAGATAAAGGTTCTCTCTATTTCCAGTGAGGTTGCATGAGGACGAGGGCGGCTGGGAAGCCGCCCCTCCCAGTTTCCGAAAGCGGCGGAGGACCGCCCGCACTACAAAACCTGTCGGAAGGATGGACGCGCTGTTTTTTGTGTCAGACCGGGCGCGTCTGTTGTCCCTTCCTTAAGCTTGAATGAGCTGGGCCCCCTTCACCGTGGATGGCGAGTTCCTCATGACGCCTGTCGCCACTGCAGCTGCTTTTAGTGATGTCCTCGCTCCTGATTTCTGGTCTCCGTTCACTGTCCGATAGCGGGGCCCTGGGTATTTTTCCGGCGAGCTGCGCGAGATTTGCAAAGAGTTTTTGAAACTGCAACGCGGCCGGCTAATGGCTTCCGCCCCGTCGTATCACGGTGCCAGCTGACTCCGTGGCGAGATCGGGCCGATCGGTCCGATCCGTCGGACCCGACAGATCGGTCTGATCACTCCTCCGACTTCCGACTTCCGGCCTCCGACCTCTGGGCCTGTTCAAAGAGCGCCCGCCAGTATTCGAGGCGTTCCTTGACGCGCTTCTCGTAACCTTGCTCACTCGGATCGTAATAGCGGCGTCCTTCCGGAAGATAAGCCTGCGGGACATACGCGCCCTCGAAGTCGTGGCTATACTTGTAGCCTTTGTGCGCAAGCTTCTCCGCCCCTTTGTAATGCCCGTCCCGGAGATGCCGCGGCACGGCAAGTGTCACACCTTTTTCGACCTCTTTCTTTGCCTCGAGTAAAGCCATGTAAGCCCGGTTGCTTTTTGGCGCTGTCGCAAGATAAACGGTCGCATGCGCGAGCGGGATTTGGGCTTCGGGCAATCCAACAAACTCCACTGCCTGTTGCGCCGCGACCGCGATCACCAGGGCTTGCGGGTCGGCCATCCCGATATCTTCACTTGCGCAAATCACGATCCGCCTTGCAATAAATCGGATCTCTTCGCCGGCATAAAGCATCTTGGCCAGCCAATAGAGCGCCGCATCGGGATCGCT
>JAYUPM010000538.1:0-2535 GCA_043760145.1 Spartobacteria bacterium | reverse complement strand
TTAAATCTGAAGAGGGGCATTATTAACCGCGAATAAACGCAAATGAACGCGAATACCGGACGGAACCAAACACACGGATCGAACATGGCGGCTCCGGTCCCCATGCCTTGATTCGCGTTCATTTGCGTTCATTCGCGGTTTATTTTTCCCTCCCAGCCCTAATCAGCGGTTCCTTGGGGGGGGGTTAGGGCGCGGGGATTTCCAACTCGGGGTTCTCGACATTCACAAGGTGCCACGACCAGGGGATCCAGCCCTGCTTTTCCCAGCGAAAGACAAACGGCGCATTTACTCCATTGATCTTTTCCCTGGCGATTTCTGCAAACGGCCCGCCTGCCCCGGATATCTTGATACGGGCGGTGGCGATCCCGGTCTTGTTTTCATTCTGCAATTGAATCCCGGAATCGAGCTGCGCAATCGCCAGATGTTCGAATTGCCCAAAGACTTCGCGGGGCATTACGCGCAGAAACGTTTTGTCATGGTGCCACCGATCAGAATAGTTCTCAGCGATCAATCCCGCGAATCGCCCCCATTGGCGTTTCTCCATCGTGCTCAAAAGCAATTCCTGATGCTTCCGGACCTGCCGCTCAGGTTGCCATAGGATAATGCAGATGATCACGATGCCGAATCCAAGGAGGGCGCCCCCGATGCCGAAATGTTTTCTGTCCATTGCCCCACCTAAAATGATTTACCGCCTCAATGTCGCGGCGATTCTACGCAATCTCCAGGGCAGGATCCTTATTTGCGAGCGCCTCAACGTGCCCGGTGCATGGCAATTTCCCCAGGGCGGCGTGGACAGGGAGGAGTCTCACGAGCGCGCCCTTGGCCGCGAACTCTTCGAGGAAATCGGCGTCCGGCCCGAGCAATATCGCATTGTGATTCGCAAAGGCCCCTACACCTATCTCTTCGGTGGCGACCAAATCAAGAAGGGGTATCACGGCAAGGAGCAGCATTATTTCCTCTGCGATTTTAGCGGACTCGATACCGGGATCAATGTGGCCATGCCACACCCGGAATTCCGTGCTTACCGCTGGATTCGCCCGTCGGATTTCGAACTCGCATGGCTTCCCGAAAACAAGCGGGAGGTCTATCGCGAGGTTCTAAATGATTTTTTTGACATAAAGTTGTAAGCCGCCCTCCCAAAATCATATTGACCCCGAAGCGCGGGTGCGGCACTACCTGCCCATCATGCTGACTCTTGGGATGTTTTCATTCGCGATTACTGCTTTTTTGGGCTGTGTCTGGTGGGCTTGCCGCGACGAAGGAGTCTGAGGTTTTTTGCTCCCCGGTGATGAGCCGCATTTTGCGCTCGTCCTTTCGCCCTCCGTTCGCTGTCATGGCGCGCTATGGCCAGAATCGATTCTTTTTTCAAGTTCATGAAGGAGCAGGGCGCATCTGACCTTCACCTTTCCACGGGCAATCCCCCGATCCTTCGAATTCATGGCGAGCTGGTCCGGGTCGATATGCCCAACCTCGAAAACGACGACCTCAAAGCGCTCGTTTATGAAATCGCCCCGGAAATCAAAATCAAACTCTTCGAAGAGACCGGCGATTGCGATTTCGGTTATGAATATCCGGGGTTCGCCCGATATCGCGCGAACTTCTTCAATCAGCGACAGGGAATCAGCGCGGTGTTTCGGTTGATTCCGAGCAAGGTTCTCACAATGGAAGACCTTGGGCTCCCGCCGGTGCTCAAGCGTTTTGCGATGTTGAAAAAAGGATTGATGCTGGTCACCGGCCCGACCGGGTCCGGCAAATCAACGACGCTCGCGGCCATGGTCGATTACGCAAACCTGCACCGTAAAGATCATATCATTACGGTGGAAGATCCCATCGAGTTCGTTCACCGCTCCCAGCAGTCCCTTGTCAACCATCGCGAGGTCGGCATCCATACCAAATCCTTCGGCTCCGCATTGCGCGGCGCGCTTCGTGAAGATCCGGACATCCTGCTTGTCGGTGAAATGCGCGATTTGGAGACAATCGATCTTGCGCTGACTGCTGCGTCGACGGGGCATTTGGTCTTCGGCACCCTCCATACGCCCAGTGCGCCAAAGACCATTGATCGTATCATCGACGTATTTCCATCGAGCCAGCAGAACCAGATTCGCGCCGGTCTCTCCGAATCGCTCAAGGGTGTGGTCGCGCAGAATCTTTTCAAGCGCATCGACAAGCCGGGTCGTGTCGCTGCCCTCGAAATCCTCGTGGTCGATACCCCCATCGGAAACCTGATCCGCGAAGCCAAGACCCATCAGATTCCCGGAATGATGCAGGTCGGTAAAAAGAAGGGCAACCAGCCGCTCGACGATTCCATTATGGAACATCTGCGCGCTGCCCGGATCTCCCCGGAGGAAGCTTACGACAAGGCGATCGATAAAAAGAAATTCCGCGTCTTTCTCAAGGAAGCTCCGGACGATTGGGAAGATTAAGATGATCCCCACGAGACACATTGGATTTCCTGCCATTGGCCACTAGATTCTACCGATGAAATTGGTGCGCTGGACGCGCTTCACATGGGAGCTTGGAAATTTACCGGACTTG
>JAYUPM010000537.1:0-2537 GCA_043760145.1 Spartobacteria bacterium | reverse complement strand
CGACATCGCTCTCGCTGATCAATGGAGCCGGGTCGATTGCGATGGGATACCTGGACGGGGATAACAACATTGGGGAGAACATGGGTGCGGACCAGGGAGGCAATGTCACGTTTGCTGGAATCGTCAACGGGCAGGATAGCGGCTTAACTTGCGACGGCGAAACGATCTTTCTGTATGTGTCCGATGATGGCCGCACGTTGACGGGGGCGACCGCCGTGGGTTCCGGGGAAGTCTACTCGATCGGCTTGAACCCGGACAATGATCCGACCGTCGGAAATGATACTTACACCGTCACGATGACTGGGCGAATTGACAATGGAATGCATCTGAAATTTGAAGATCTGAGGGGGACCGGGCCTGCTGGAAACACGGCATTCAAAATCATCGGTTCGGACCTGGCCGGGCAGGAAGTGTTGTTTACCACAAATAACGGAGGATCGGTAAACAGCGACTCGGACGACGTGGGAACCAACAACCAGTTTGTTAATTCAGGAGAGATACTAAGAGTCGATTTTGGGAATTTCAGCAGCGTGTTGGGCAATCCGCAGATCGAGAGCCATACTCCGAGCAACGAGTTCTCGTTTGTGGTCGGTCAGGTTTTCGGGGCCCCGGCCGTGCATCTCACGGCATTTGACGCGGATAATGACAGTGTCTTCACCGGGGATTCCGGGGATGTGAAGGACACAATAACCCGTGTCCAAATATTCGATGGGGCCACGCAGGTCGCAGATGCGAGCGGGGACGGGACGATGGGGGGCATTGCATTTGATTTCGACGGGGCAAACGGTGTGTCGGTAAGCGGGCTTTCCAAAGGATACTCGATCGTGACGATGACAGCCAACGGGTATAACCGGCTTGAGATCGAGAACATCTCCGCTGACAGGGGCAGGTTTTCCGTATCGACCATCGCGGTTTCCATCATAGATGTTGGGACCCCGATCATCCTCGGTTATGGAGTGCAACTAACCGATGCGGACGGGGACACAGTTACGGACCAGATTAACATCACGCTCAATCCATCGGTGTCGCTGGTGGTCCTCGACCTGGACGGGAGCGGGGAGCTTGAGTTTGTCAGCCTCAGCCAATCCAACGCGCACTTTGATTATAATGGGGATGGATATGCGGAAGCGACTGCGTGGGTGACTGGAGGCGACGGCATCCTTGTTTACGACGAAAACGGCGATGGGATTGCCAACAATGGCTCGGAGATCGCCTTCGCAAGCCGGTATCCGAGCGCACAGACTGACCTCGAGGGACTCCGCGGCGAGTTTGACTCCAACCAGGATGGGGTGTTGGATTCCGCGGATTTGCAGTTCGCCAAGTTCGGGACATGGCAGGACATGAACGGCGACGGCATCACAAATAGCGGGGAGTTCAGTTCGCTAATGGACGCGGGAATCATAAACATCAGCTTGGTTGGTGACGGTTATGCCTACTCCTCTGCCAATGGCGACGTGCTTGTCTCCGGCGAGTCCGCTTTCACTTATCTGGACGGGAGCCTAGGAGTAGTCGGCGACGCGACTTTCGCAGTCGGCTCCAACGCGCCCGAAGCAGACTTAACTCCGCCTATGGACGAGTTGCTCGCGGCCGACGATACGGTCGATTATCTGCTTCCGAATTCGGGGAGTTCCGATGAAACGGGAACGGCGTCCGCGAGTGACGGCAAATCCTCCGGAGGCGAAGAATGGACTCCTGTTGCCATGCCTGAGGAGATACAAGTGGCCAGTGTCCCGGAGCATGTCGCGCCGGTTGAGGATGCGCCGGCTGCGGTGGTCTGAAAAGCAGATGTTCTTGAAAAGGAGATAGAAGGGAAATGATGCGACCCTGGGGATGCCCGGGAGAGGGAAGAAAGAGTAACATATGAAACTGGATGAATCGATTACTTCGCGCGCAGGAGCGCTGCCGCAGGATGAGTTGCTGGACTGCTTGGAACAGGTGTCGAGCTGGCATGGAATAAGCCTCGACCGGAGTGCAACCGTTGCGGGCCTCTCATTGGAGGAAGGACTCCTCACCGCCGCTCTCCTGGTGCGCGCGGCCCAGAAAGCCGGCTTTCAAGCGGCGCTTGTGAAGCGGCCCCTGAGTCGGTTGCCAAGGTCGATTCTTCCGGCAGTGGTGATTTTGAATGGAAACCGTGCTGGAGTTCTGCTCCCGACCGAGGATGGAATCGAGTTTCGCAGGTCCGGCGGCGCAAAAGCAACGGATGCGGAGTTGGCGCGCGATTACAGTGGGTTCGCGGTCTTGTTGCAGGTGCAAACTGCCGGGGCAGAACGGCGGCCAAACGCGCGGTGGTGGTTTTGGGAAACGATGTGGGAGTTCAAGGGCTACTATCTGCGACTACTGCCCGCGGCGCTTCTGGTAAGCATGCTTGCCCTTGTAATGCCGATCTTCACGATGATCGTCTATGATCGCGTAGTTCCCAATAACGCGACCGAAACGCTTTGGGTCCTGGCGATCGGAGTGGTAACTCTGTTCTGTTTCGAGTTTCTGCTGCGCCTCTTGCGGGGATCTGTCCTGGAACGCGCCGGTCGGGAAATGGA
>JAYUPM010000536.1:0-2547 GCA_043760145.1 Spartobacteria bacterium | reverse complement strand
CATCAAACGGATTGGCTGTCGCGACCATTACCGTGCGGCTGATTAAATCAAATGGAACTATCAGGCGGCCAAGGGTCAACGATTCCGGCAGCATCTTTACGATCTGGCGATCCACGTCATAATTGTAGAGCGGGATATACGCAAACTTCGTCCGGTCAAGAATCCCGCACAGCAGCGCCGTCGTATCCGCAAAGCCGCGCCGGGTGATGTCATCAATCAACGAGGCCGCGCAGCGATTGGGAGCGAGTTCCAAATTGAACTTCTGGACCCGTTGCAAGGCCGCTGAAACAATGTCTTCGCTCACGAGTTGATGCTGGATCAGGAATCTTGCAAGCGGCGCATTCCCGTCGTCGGTCAAAGTCGCGATAACATCCTCGACCCGTCCCGGGGTGACAGACCTGCCTCCTCCCGAATGGCTTCGTGTTTCCTCCGTGGTAATCAGGCTTCCCACTCCCAAGTCGCCGATCGCTGCCTGAAAATCGAGGCTGATTGTCGTAGCATCGGGTGCCTGCACGCCAGCGGCGGCGTTGTGCATCCGCTCCTCAACTTCGCCCAGGGCGGCGATGATTTCTAGACTATCCGGATCTTGCTGGAGAATCCCCTCATACTCAAGCAGGGCAGAGGAAAACTCTCCCAGATTCATATAGGTCTCGCCCAGCCTCTTTGCCATTGCCATCGCCTCCCGGGACTTGCCGATGCGCTGATAGGCGTCCTTGAGGATTTCCATTGATTGGCAATCCTGCGGATTCGCCTCCACGATAACCTCGAACATCTCGATCGTTTGAACGATCTGTTCGTGTTCTTCGGCGGAAATACTTAGGGCACTCGAATTCATGCGGGTAAACGTGGCAAATTTCCAGTCGAGGCAGGCCAGCAGTGCTGCATCCGATCCGGAAAGATTTCGCTTTATAACGCGATGATGCGTCCCCTGCAACAGGACAATCTAAGGTTCCGACTATTCTCACGACCGGGGGGGCGGGAGAAAACATTTGCGCCCTTTGGCGGCCCCGAATATATGGCCGGGGTGAATTTTCTCCATTGCTGGCACATCTAAATGGGCTTGTGGCCACGCTCCCCGAGCAGGCCCGGTCGTCGCCAGCAGTGCGCCGAGTCAATGCCCGATGATTCCTCCAGGAACCATCGGTTTTTTTTGCACCGCTTCCCGCATGAATCCAAATTTAAAATATAATCCGGATGGCCTCATTCCCGCCATCGTCCAGGACTTCACCTCCCGCCGCGTCTTGATGATGGCATGGATGAACGAGGGTTCCCTGCAGGCCACCATCCAAAGCGGCCTCATGCACTTCTGGAGCCGCTCCCGGCAGAAATATTGGCTCAAAGGCGAAACCAGCGGCCACACCCAGCGCGTCCTCAAATGGTCGGTCGATTGCGATGCCGACACCCTGCTTTTTGAAGTCGAGCAGACGGGCGGTGCCTGCCATACCGGTTTTCAGAGCTGCTTTTTTCAATGCTTCACCCCGACCGGTGAAACGCTGCCTGTTACAGAGGCACCCGTCTTTGACCCCGAAAAAACTTATACCAAAAGCCCCCAGGCATTCCCGGCAACCTCCCGCGATGGCCCATTACCATGACCCCAATCCCAATTAAGCCTTCCCTCGCTGAATTCCGCGAATTGGCGGCCCATGGCAATCTCATCCCCGTTTGCACCGAGCTCATCGCGGATGCGGAAACCCCCGTGTCGGCCTTCGAGAAAATCGAAGACGGCGGATATTGTTTCCTGTTTGAATCGGTGGAAAAGAGCGACCAAGCCGGTCGATATTCGTTTGTCGGTGGGCGTCCGCGGATTACGTTTGAAAGCCGCGGACGGCAAATCCGGATCGTCGAGAATGGGAAAGTGACCGAGTGGGAAACCACGACCGACCCCCTCCATGAGCTTGAAGCGTTGATGGCCAGGCACCGGGCTGTGACCTCGGAGGCGACCGGCGAGTCGCGATTCTCCGGCGGCGCGGTGGGCTATATCAGCTACGACATGGTGCGCTTCTTTGAGCCAACAATCGCCCATGCGCCATTGGACGACCTCGGGCTGCCGGAGATGTTTTTCCTCATCACCGAGAGTCTCCTTATTTTTGATCACCGAACCCGTCGCCTGCGTGTGGTCAGCAATGCGTTTATCGAGGATGGGAGGGTTGATGAAGCCTATGCCGCTGCCGTTGCCACTATTGAAGCGATCACAGCACGACTGGCGCAGCCCGCAAAACTATCAAGTCTCTTCGTGGATCGCCAACCGCCCCCATTGACCCCAAATTGCAATACCACCCGGGAGGAATACACCGCCATGGTTCGCGAAGGCCTGGAGTTGATCCGCGCCGGCGATGTATTTCAATTCGTCCCCTCGCAACGCTTCGAAACCGATTACTCCGGCGACCCGTTGACCCTCTACCGGGCCCTCCGATTTGTAAACCCTTCGCCCTATATGTTCTGCCTGACGTTCGGGAATTCCGGGGCCCCGTCCGACTTCGCACTCGTCGGCAGTTCCCCCGAGGTGCACGTCCGCGCCATGAACGGGCGCGTCGAAATCCGGCCCAT
>JAYUPM010000535.1:0-6334 GCA_043760145.1 Spartobacteria bacterium | reverse complement strand
GATATCTTCATCTGGAAAATCGATGCACGCCTCGACGTGGGCGAGCAGTTCAAGCAGTCCTTCACGAAGAGCGCGGATCCGTTCGCCCAAGCGCCCTTCGAGTTGTTCACTTGCTGCTTTCAGCGCAAGGTCGGTCTGGGCCGAGATCAGGTCCATGACCGCTTCGGCCTGGGTGAGATCCATCTTTCCCGCAAGATAAGCCCGCTGTGTAAACTCGCCCGGCAATGCCGCGCGCGCCCCTTTGCTTAAAAGCAATTCCAGCAACCGGCGCGTCATGAGCACACCGCCATGACAATTGATCTCCACCACATCTTCGCCGGTATAACTGTGCGGCGCGCGATGCACGCTCAAGAGCACTTCATCCAGCTTGCGTTCACCATCAAAGAGACCCCCGAAATGTTGCCCCCTCGCCTCCATTTCACTCGGCAATTTTTGCCCCCGGAAAACAGCATCGCCAATCGCGATCGCGCCCGGCCCGCTCATGCGCAGGATCGCAATAGCCCCTTTGCCTGACGCAGTCGAGATGGCGGCAATGGTGTCGTTACTCACGGTCGCGATTTTTTTTGACGCACGCTTCCGGGTTCAAAGGAGGGCACGCAATTCCGCCATGAATCGCCGGTTCTGTTCCATGGTCCCGACGGAAACCCGGATCCATTCCGGAAGCCCATACGCGTTCATGTCGCGAACGATTACGCCCTTCTTCATCAGCGCGCTGAATACCATTTTGCCGTCGCCCACTTTCACGAGAACGAAGTTGGCGTAACTCGGCACAAACTCGAGGCCCAGCTGCGCGAACTCCGCTTGAAGCCAGTCCCGGCCCTGGATCGTGATCTCGCGGGTCCGGGTCTGATGCGCCTCATCTTGCAAACCTGCGAGTGCCCCCGCCTGGGCGATGCCATTCACGTTGAACGGTTGCCGCGTCTTTTGAAGGACACCGATGAGGTCCGCCGGTCCCAGTCCATAACCGATCCGCAAACTGGCCAGTCCCTGGATTTTTGAGAAGGTCCGCAGGACGATGACGTTGCGCCCTTCCCGGACGAACTTCAGCGTGTCCGGCGGGTTCTCAAGAAACTCGTAATAAGCCTCATCAAACACGACCACGACATGGTCGGGCACCTTCGCCATGAACCGGTCGATAGCTTCCTGGGAAACCAGCGTGCCCGTCGGGTTATTGGGATTGGCGATGAAAATCTCGCGGGTCCGGGGGGTGATGGCCGCCGCCATTGCATCGAGGTCGTGCGTGTAATTGGGGTCATCGATTTCGACCGTGGTCGCCCCGAATAGTGTCGCCATCAGCTTGTAAACGACGAACGCGTGTTTGGCCGTGATGATCTCGTCCCCGGGCCGCAGAAATGCGTGCCCGACAAACTCGATCACCTCATTTGAACCGCACCCGAGGATCACGTTCTCCCGTTTCAACGCGAACTTTTCGGCAATCGCTTCGCGCAAATAATATCCACCGCCATCCGGATAAATGTGGGAGCGTTCCACGGCATCGCGCATCGCCTCAAGAGCCTTGGGCGAAGGGCCGAGCGGATTCTCATTGGACGCCATTTTGATGATCTCGTGCGGCTCGAGCCCAAGCTCGCGCGCGACATCTTCAATAGGCTTGCCGGGTTCGTATGAAACCAGATCGCGCAACCAGGGATGGGCTAAATTCCAAATCGACATAAGCGCCCAAGTTTAGAGGGCCGGGTCTCAATGGCGAGGAGGGTTTGTCTCAAATCGTGCCTCCGGCCTCCGGCCCACCTTGAATGGTTGTAAAAAAGAATGCTTGATCGACACGCATGCTTGGGTTGACTTGCGATTGCTCTGTGGATTGTTTGTTTTTAGATATGAAGAAAATCTTTCTCCTCGTCCTGGCGGCCTCGGCCCCATGCGTTTTTGCGGAACCTGCGGCCAAAATCGATATCAGCCAATTGCCGGCCCAAGCCCGCATGATCGACGATGTCGTTGTCCCGGTCCCCAGCGAAATCTTTGGAGTCCTTGATAAGATAGGCAGGCCGCGGTGGTCGGAGGTCTTGCGGACAAGCAAAGGAGTGATCAAACCAAGCGGTGGGGCGGAACAGACCGCGCTACTTTTGGGGACGGTGATTGCTGAGGGATTTATCGCGGTCGAAGCCGAGAACGCCGAGGAGGTCAAGCGGATCGGCAAGAGCGTGCTCAGTCTTGCGGAGGCAATCGGGGTGAAGAAAGCCGTGCAGCGCCGGAGCCAAAGCATCATCGAGTCTGCGGATCAAAAGGAGTGGAATAAAGTGCGGCTCGAGCTCGATGGGGCGCTTTCGGACGTCAAGGAGGCGATGGCCGAGCTCAAGAGCGAGGAGCTTTCGCAATTGGTGAGCCTCGGGGGGTGGTTGCGAGGGACCGAGGCGCTCACCGCAGTCGTGCGCAAGGAGTTTACCAAGGATGGAGCCGAGTTGCTTCACCAGCCCATTTTGCTCGATTACTTTGATAAACGCATTTCCACGATGGCCACCCGGCGTCAGACGCCATTGGTGCTCAAAGTCCGCCAGGGACTCGTCGAGATCCGCCCGCTGATGGGTGTCGCCGAGGGCGTCGAGATCTCAGAAAAGACTGTCCGTGAAATCGGAGCCATTTCCGAGCGGGTCATTAAATCCATCAATTCAAAGTCGAACTAACCCAAATCCGTATTGTGAAGCGTTTTGCATCCATCCTCGTCGCGGTTCTTTGCATGGCTCTCGTTGTGGCTCCAGCACATGCCACCATAGACGACGCGCTTTCTTTCGCCTTGGAGGCAGCCGATCCCTACGTAAAGGAGGGATTCACTGTTCGCGAAGATTATTGGGGCGGCGATCTCCCGGTGAAGCAGACCAAGGCCATCGTGCATCAGCTTTTTAAAGGAAACGAATATTGGTTCTGGATGGGGACCAACCAAAAGGCGGCCAAGATTTCAGTCCACGTTTATGACAGCGAGGGCAACCTGGCTGAGGTCGAGTCGTGGCAAAAGCCGTATATGTGTGCCACTCGGGTGATCCCAAAAAAAACCGGTTCATATTATTTGATGGTGGAGATTGAAAAATCGACGGACGAGCGGACCTATTGGTCGCTCGCATACGGGTTCCGCTAATGAAAAGCAGGACCGAAAACAGGACCCGGTTACGGGCTGCGCTTAGTGGTCCCGGTAGTCGCGATATTGGCTTTATTCCTTGAGTCAGGCCCAAACCCTTACAGTTCGAGAATGCCCGCGTCCTTGCATCCGATTTACGATGTGATCCGTCATGAACTGGTGCAATCCATTGTGGGGGCTTATCGCCGCCACCGCGGCACGGGGGAGACAGAAACCCGGCTCTCAAATTAGCTTTCCCGTGTTTCCCTTTAACTCCACCCACTAAGGATATGCTCGGTTTTTTTGATCGTAAGCGCCTTGTCCGAAAAGGCCTCTGCTCCGCCAAACAACGCCGACGGCGCACCGAGAGCGAACTTTTTCAGACCCTGGAGCACGGGGTGGGCGCAAAGGTCGCGATCTTCGGCGGTTTCCTGCTCGGCCTTTGGATTCTGATTTATTCCAGCTCATGGCAGCAGCCTGCCGAACGCGGCTTGATCGGGATGCTTATCTTTCTTGTGGCACTCGCGCACCTTTGGATTACTCATCCCAAAACGTGGGCCAAAAATTCCCGGTTGCTGCTCCTGTTTGGGATTTTGTTACTCCACCTCGCGGCGGTGAAATTCCTCCTGGTCACGGCGGATGCGCAGTTGATCAAGTCGACTCTATTGGGAGCAGGACAGTTCAGCGGCCTCGAACGGCAACAACTCTGGCGGCTCGCCCTTCCCTTTGCCATGGCGCCCCTCGCTCTCTCCGTGCTTCTAAGCAAGAACCACGGAATTTACGCCGCCATATTTGGCAGCCTCTGGAGCTCCATCATTTACCATTCCCTGGACGCAAGGCTTCTCGTGATGAGCCTGATTACCGGCTTTGTCGCACTTTTTTTGACCATCGGAATCCGCAGGCGCTCCCTGTTGGTGCGGGCTGGATTTTATGCCGGACTCGCCACGTTGATCCTGGCGTTGGTATTTGGATGGATCGGACCGATTGTCTGGGAATCCTTTGGATCAACGCATTGGCGGATGATCGGGTGGGGCGCATTGGTTGCGGTGGGGAGCCCTATCGTGCTCGCCCTGATTGTTGTCCATGTCCTCATCCCATTCTGCGAAATGCTCTTCGGGATCACGACGGATATTTCATGGCTCGAACAGGCGGACCTGAACCATCCGTTGTTGAAGCGGATGACCGTTGAAGCGCCCGGCACGTATCATCACAGCCTGGTGGTTGCCAATCTCGCGGAAGCCGCTGCGGAAGCGATCGGCGCAAACGCCACGATGGCGCGGGTCTGTTCTTACTTTCACGATATCGGCAAATTGGTGAAGCCGGATTATTTCACGGAGAATTCCCGCCATGATCGCAATCCGCATGATGACCTGGCACCGACCATGAGCGCGCTGATCATCATCGCCCATGTCAAGGAAGGGGTGGATCTTGCCCTCAAGCATGGGCTTAACCAGACGATCATCGATGTGATCCAGCAGCATCACGGCACCTCGCTTGTTTATTATTTTTACAAGCGGGCCCTTCAACAACAGGAGGATGCCCGCGCCGGTGGAAAAATCATGAACATGCGCGAGGAGGATATCCCCGAAGTGCGCGAGGAAAGTTTCCGATACAGCGGACCCCGTCCCCAGACACGGGAAGGCGGGATTATCAGTTTGGCGGACTGCATTGAGAGCGCATCGCGGAGCATCGAAAAAGTGACCCCGCAAAAGCTCGATCAATTGATTGGAGACATCATTGAGAAACGGATCCTGGATGGGCAGCTCAAGGATTGTGACCTGACGCTGCGCGAGATCGAGTTGGTGGCGGAAAGCTTCAATCGCACGCTCCAGAGCATGATGCACACACGCGTGGCTTATCCCGCCAACCGGATCGAGAAGCACGACACGCCCGCGCCCAGCAAGCCGAGCGTCCCCATGTCCGCCGCGTAGGCGAGTCGCAGACTTCCAGGTCTGTTTAGCGCCCCTCGTGGCAGCGACGTCTCGTCGCTTTCTGCAATGCCAGGCGTCGCACGTGCCTAACCCAACAAAAAAGCGGCGGGACGCGCGCTGCCACTTTCATCCTTCATCCTTTCCTCTCGTTGCGTCGCCTCAGCCAGCGGCCGGACCAACTCAAGGACTTTCTCAACCAAGTCGGGTTGTTTTCCATACTGCGCGATTCGCTTGACAATCGCACTTCCCACCACCACCGCATCCGCATGCGCCGCGACCGCCCGGACATGGTCCGGCGTCGAAATCCCAAACCCCACAGCAATCGGGAGCGTCGTGGTTTTTCTTATCTCCGCCACCCGCTCCGCCATCGAATCCGCGACCTCGCTTCGTTCGCCGGTGACACCCTCGCGCGAGACATAATAGATAAACCCGCCGGCGCCTTTGGTGAGCTGGGCAATACGGGCAAGGGGAGTCGTTGGCGCGATTAAACGGATCCGTTTGAGCCCGGTGTTCTCGGCAAGTTCCGGGCTGAGTCCGTCTTCGTCCGGCGGTAGATCCAGAATGAGCAAACCATCGACCCCGGCCGCTTCCGCTTCCCGATGGAAAAGCTCAAACCCGAACCGGTAAATCGGATTCATGTATGTGTAGAGGACGATCGGAATTTGCGAGCTACGCCGAATATTGCGCACGCATTCGAGCACTCCGGGCACTGTGGTCCCCGCCTCCAATGCGCGGGCCGCCGCCATCTGATTCACAATCCCATCCGCAAGCGGATCAGAAAATGGGACACCCAGTTCGAGGATATCGACCCCGGCTTTTTCAAACGCCAACGCAAGGTCACGGGTGGCATCGAGATTGGGATCGCCTGCCGCGATATATGCAATCAGCGCCTTCTTTCCTGTAATCCGGAGATCGGTGAATTTCTGGTCAATGCGGTTGGGCATGGGGCCGCAGATTTTGTCCGGAACGCAGAGAATGGACAGGAATTTTTAACGCAGAGAGCGGAGAGACGCAGAGGCTCCTGGAAGACGATCTGAACTTATTCGACGTTGATTGATTTGGCTTTCTGGAGCCGAAAAGATTCTTCGGCGGCTTCGAATACTTTGTTAAGCTGCTCCTTGCTATCCACGCGATATTCCACGGTCCTGGAATGTGTTGTGAGCGGATAACTTTTGGTTACTTTTTTCCAAAGATCCTGGCCGGTTTTTTGCGCGGCTTCGGTGAATAATTGCTGGGCCTTCTCAACGGTCCCAGTCCCGATCCCGAGGGGCGATTGCGGCGAGGTTGGCTCAATGAAATAGAAGCGCACCAGCATCGCCCCGGAAGTGTCGATGTT
>JAYUPM010000534.1:0-2553 GCA_043760145.1 Spartobacteria bacterium | reverse complement strand
AAGTCGGCTCAGTTCGCTGTCAGGATCGTAATCGCTAAAAATCGAGTTAAGCACTTCCACCCGCGCAAAAGCCGCCTTTGCAGCCGATTGCGCCGCGGCTTCATTGAGCGCATAAAAGGTCAGTCGGAACGGGACACCCATTTCCGCTTTTTCGAACACGAACTTTTGCAACGACGGATCGGCCGCCACAACGTGCCCCACAGCCAGGAGCGCGATGCCCATTAGCGCCCAAAAACGTTTCCGCACCGGGAATCTCATTATCTCAACGCGCCCTCAGATGAAGATTGTCGCAAGGCTTAGGAAAGTCCCCATGCTCACGACATCGGTTGCCGTCGTCAGGAAGATGCTTGAGGCGGTCGCGGGATCGGCTCCGAGCCGCTTGAGGGTCAGCGGCACGAGCGCCCCCGAGATGCCACTCACCACGCAGCTCCCGATCATTGCGACCCACACAATCACGGCGAGAGAAAGGGCGTCCGGGTTCTTCTGCATGGTCGCGTAAATGAACATGCCGATCCCCGCCGTCACGCCAACCAGCGCCCCATTGCAAAGGCCCAGCAACGCCTCCTTGGCCACGAGGATCCGTTCTTTCCCCGCCTTTAATTCGCCAAGCGTGATCCCGCGCAAGGCTACCGCGAGCGCCTGACACCCAGTGTTTCCAGATTGCCCTGCGAGCACTGGCAGAAATACCGCCAGCACCACGAGCCGATCGATCGTGTCCTGAAAAACACCAACCACCGCCGCTGCAATGAATGCGGTGAACAGATTGAGTTGCAGCCACGGATGCCGGAAATTCAAGCTGCGCCGCCATGGGGTGCTCAGCCGTTCCTCGCGCTCGACACCGACCATGCTGCCCGCCTGCGCGCTGAGCTCAATGGCTTGCGCTTCAAAAAGCATTTGTCCCCGCACCAATCCAACCAGGCGCCCGCCGTCGTCACACACTGGATAGACTGGAAAATGGCGCGTCAGCGTCGCCTTCATCGCTTCCGTCAGCGTCATCTCCGGGGTCAGATGAAACGGATTTTCAATCATGATTTCCTCCAGCTTCTGCGCGGGGTTCTCGCTCAAAAGCATCTCGCGCATTGCCACAACGCCAATCAATTTTCCGGCGGCACCGGCCACAAATGCATATGTGATAAACGCGTGCCGGGCCAGGTGCCGGAGATCAACAATGGCTTCCTTGATCGTTGTGCCCGGCAAATAGACTGCCAGGGGTGGCTCCATCATGGCTCCAATGGAATCGTCGGCATACGCCTCGTTGCGCATCCACTGTCGCCGGGTCGCCGGGGAAGCCGCCGCCATCAGCTTTTGGCGCTGATTATTGGGAATTTCGTGCAGGAATTCGTGGGCCATCGCCGGATTCAAAAGCTCCAGCGCGATGACAATGAGATCCGCCGGATACGGCTCAAGGAACTTCACTGCTTCTGTTGCGGGCAATTCCACAAGCGTTGGGATCAAGGCTTGGGCAACGGCCAGCTTCTCAGGGGAAGTCTCTTCGGACGGGTTTGGTGTAATCATGAATTGGGAGTGGATTGCTTCAGGTCGAAAATCAAAATCTGGGCCGACTTGGTCGCACTTAATTCAATGCGCGGCTCCTCCTCAAACGCAGCCGCATCGCCACTGGTCAATACAGAACCATTGAGAGTCACTTCGCCTTCGGCCAGATGAACCCATGCGTGCCGGCCTGCGCCGATCTCATGGATCACCTTTTCGCCGCCCTCAAATTTGCCGAGCCAAAGATCTGCGTCCTGGTTGATGGCGATAGATTCCTCGCGTCCGCTCTTGCTCGCCACAAGTAAGAGCTGGCCAAACGCTGCCGCGTTGGCGGATTTTTCCGCATATCGCGGCTGGGCCCCGCGGCTATCCGGCACAATCCACATTTGCAAAAGATGCGCTTGGGTGGTGGCCGAGGAATTGAATTCGCTATGCACCACTCCGGTGCCGGCCGCCATGTATTGGAATTCCCCAGCCCGGATGATCCGTCCATTGCCCATGGAATCCTCGTGCTTGAGTTCGCCACTGAGCATGAAAGTAATGATCTCCATGTCGCGATGCGGGTGTTTGCCGAAACCCATCCCTGGCGCGATAAAGTCGTCATTGATCACACGCAAATTGCCGAACCCGTTCCATTGCGGATCATAATAATCCGCAAAACTAAAAGTGTGATGGGAATCGAGCCAGCCGTGGGAAGCATGCCCGCGCTGGTTCGAGCGTCGAAGAGTAATCATCGGCCGAACCTAACGGGAAACGATCAATGGCCAAAGGCCAAAGACATGGATTCTCTCATAAAGACCGCCGCTTTTTCCGAAAAGCGTCACCGATATTCCGCAAGGTTTTGGAGTACGGCTGTGCTCTGCCGCTTTCGGAAACTGGGAGGGGCGGCTTCCCAGCCGCCCTCTGCCCCGCTGTAACCTTTGCGCATGTCGGTGACTCCCAGGGCCAGGAAGACCCGGGTCGCTGGCCCCGCCGAGATCATCGCGCCCCCGCTCCCCGGATAAGCTCCAGCAAGTTGGACACTTCCCTGCTGGAGAACCCCGCCGGGATTTCCAAATCCAC